>JAISBK010000046.1 GCA_031266255.1 Treponema sp. | reverse complement strand
GGAGTAAAGCCCGTATCTTCCCCGTCGATGTAGGACCAGGTATAGAAACCATCCTTCACCAGGGCAAGCTGTTCCCGGCCCGTTCCCGTATCGGTAAGGTGATACAGACCGTCGTAGCGACTGTCCCCCCGGGCCGAAGGAGGAATGGGGGTGAGGGTACCGGTAACCGCCACATGGTTCAATCGACCGTTTTGTTCTGTAAGACCGCTCCAGAAAAAAGCGCCGTTTTTTGACAGGCTTCCTGAAATACCGGGGCTGTTGATGCTGCGGATATCCCCGGTCTCAGCAACAGATAAATATATATCCAAGACCGGGTCATGGAGGACCCCGTCTTCGCAGTAGGTAAGGGTTCCACGCTGCCGCACGGTAATCTCCTCCACCATCTGCATCCCCGTACTTTGGATAAAGTTGTACTCATCCTCAATGCCCTTAAAAGTCCGTTCAAAATCGTAGAGATACCAGCCCGAAACCAGCGGCAACAGGGACGCCGGAGCCGGGAGGTTTTCCCCAACCTTCAGAACCGGCTGAGAGGTGCAGGAAAAAAGAAAAACCGCCGCGAGAGAAACAACCGCCCATGAGGGTTTGATAACCTGTGTATGCATATACCCATTATCCCGCGGGGAACGGCGTTACACAAGGAGCGCAGGCCGGGACGTTCAGTTACACCTCGAATCCATACTAACCCCATCTGGTAAAACCATACCCCGTAATTTCCTCAACCTTTGACCTCATCGAAGCAAGCCCTGAGCACTCCCTCACTGCTCAAGGCCAGTGGACCCAGGGGAAGCCGTGCCGGTCCACCGGGAAGCCCTGCCCAGGTCATGGCCGCCTTTATAGGAATGGGATTGGTCTCGATAAACGCCGCCTTGGTAAAGGGCAGCAGTTCGTAGTGGAGCCGCCGGGCTTCTTCAACATTACCGGTAAGACCGGCCTTTACCATGGCAGCAACCTTATGGGGAAACAAGTTAGCAATAACCGAGATCACCCCGTCGCCCCCAAGGGCAAGGAGGGGGAGCGTTACCGCGTCATCCCCAGATAAAACGGTGAAAGGTTTTCCTTGGACATTCATTTTGCATCCGCGGATAATGTCCCCGATCTGGTTAATATCTCCTGAGGACTCCTTCACCCCTACGACCGAGGGAATCTGGGCAAGCCATTCCATGAGTCCTGCAGAGATGTTCCTCCCGGTCCGGGAAGCAATGTTGTAGATGATAATAGGAAGCCCTGCTCCTGCTTCAGCCACCGCCTCAAAGTGCCGGATAAGCCCCTGGTCATTGGGTTTGTTGTAATAGGGAGTTACCACCAGGGCCGCATCTGCGCCCAAGGCGTGGGCCCGTTTCGTGTATTGCATTGCAGACTTGGTGGCATTAGAGCCGGTCCCAATGATGAGCGGGACACGTCCTTTTACTTCCTCTACCGCAATACGGATAAGTTTTTCCTCTTCATCTTCTTCCAGGGTCGGGCTTTCCCCGGTAGTTCCTAGGGGTACCAGGCCGTCAATGCCTCCTTCAATCTGGAAATTGATGAGCCGGCGAAATCCCTCGTAGTCCACCGCCCCATCTTCCTTCATGGGGGTAACGAGCGCGGTAAAAGCCCCTTGTAATACGTTCATACTCTCTCCCTTACACACCTAACAGATCTTTCAATACATAATCCATGGTAAAAACCCCCTGATGTACGGTTCCGGCAGGTCCTCCAGGGCCTGGACAATTTACCAGCCACTCGGCAGCCACCAATGCGCCGGATGCAAAACCTTCCCGGTTGCGGGCGGTATGGGTAATCTCCAGGGTGTCTGCGGGACTATCAAAAAGTACGGTATGGATTCCTGGCATGGAACCCACCCGGAGGCTCGAATAGTGGATCTCCTCGGGAGCCGGGGCCCTCTGCAGGGTTTCCCAAACCGGGGTTTTCTTCCGCTCCATACTTGAAAGGATCCACTCGATCAAGGTCTTCGCGGTTCCTGAAGGACTGTCCACCTTTTTGTGGTGATGAGCCTCCCAGCCTCCTACGTCGTATTCAGGGAAGGGATCCACCAGATGGGCTGCAAAGGCCGCTATACGGTAGAACAGGTTAACCCCCAGGGAAAAATTGGAAGCCCAGAGCAGCGAAGCTTCTGCACGTTCCACCAGTTGGGTAAGTTCATCAAGCCGATCCGTCCAGCCGGTTGTACCCACAACAAGGGGGATCTTTCGTTCCACGAGAGCTTTGATGTTCTCCACCACCGTATCAGGCCGGGTAAATTCAATGGCCACATCCACTCCACCCAGGTTGCCCCCATCCCCCAGGGTCTTAAAAACCGGCGCGCCTCCTTGCGTCTGGGTTTCCTTGATGAAAGGATCTACCACGCCGGTGATACGATGATTCCGGCTCAGTGCCTGGGCCTCTATCAACCTGCCCATTTTTCCGTAGCCGATAATGGCTATATGCATGGTGTACTTCCTTTAGAAAAGTGAGAAACGTGAGGGACTTGGGTACCTAAGAAGTGCTTATGTAAACCCTTGACCACTTCCACGCTCTGGGCATCGTTCACAATAAAACTCATATTCACCTTGCTGGCCCCATGAGAAACCATCTGCACCGGAATGCCGAGGCCTGCACATACCCCAAAAGCCTGATGCAGAATTTCCGAAGATCGGTCCACATCCCCGATGATCGTAACAATGGCCTTACCGGTCTTGATTTCCACATCCGCAATCCGGCTCACCTCCTTTTTAAGCGGCTCAAGATCATAGACTGCATCCATGGTTACCGAGACTGAAACCTCACTGGTAGCCACCATATCCACTGAAATACCGTATTTGGCAAAAGCCGAAAAAAGTTCAGCAAGAAATCCCGGCTGTCCGAGCATCCTGGTGGATACGATGTCCACCAGGGTTACCTGGTTCCGGGAGGTGATACCCAAGATAGGTCTGTTTTTTTCCAAAGCAGCCACGATCCGGGTTCCCGGGGCCGTGGGATTGTAAGAATTTTTTACCCATACCGGGGTCTTGGTTTTCATACAGGGCAGCATGGCCCTGGGATGCAGCACCTGCGCGCCGAAATAGGCAAGCTCAGCGGCTTCCTCATAAGTAACCGCTTCCACAGGCTGGGCATCGGGTACGATTCGGGGATCCGCGGTAAGAATACCGTCTACATCCTTCCAAATCTGGACTTCCTCTGCCTTACATGCCGCGGCAATCATCGTGGCAGAAAGATCTGAACCGCCTCGTCCCAGGGTGGTGATTGCCCCCTTTTGATCCTTTGCAATGAAACCGGTCAACACCGGCACTATCCCCGCATCAATGAGGGGCTTCAGTTTGTCCGGGATAGAATCCCACGTTTCCGGTACCAGTTCTGCGGCAGTGAAATGGGAATCTGAAATAAAGCCCCCCTCCCAGGCATCCAGAGCCTGGGCCTTAATGCCGGTGGATTGACAATACGCCGCGACAATCCGCGCGGCAAGCCGTTCGCCAAAAGACACCAGGTAATCTTTGGTTTTACCGGTTAATTCCTTAATCAAGGATATACCCACCAAAAGAACCTGTAATTCCGCGAGAAGGGACATAATTTTAGGTATATCAATGGCGAGTTCTCGTATCGTGTTCTTATGGAGTTCCGCTATCCGCTCAATGGATACGGTCCCGGTCTCTAGTGCCATAGTAGCGGCTTCCAAGAGATGATCCGTGGTATCTCCCATAGCAGATACGACTAAAACCGGTTTTCGGGGGAGTTCCGGTTTTACCAACTCTGCCACATGACGAATTCGTTCTCCATTGGCAAGGGAACTACCCCCGAATTTCATCACAATCATAGTACTTCCTCAATAAATGCTCCCATAAGACAAAAGAACCTAAGCTTTTAGGTTCTTGCCATACCTTGAGCCTATCAAAGGATGCATACTTATGCAATAGTTTTTATCCCCCTTCAATACGGCAGTACAAGAGGATATTACCGTAGATTGGGGCCCTCAATGTCCTTAAAATACCGCACCGTACCTACTCTCAGCTCATCGGTGGCATCCTCATCACACACGATGATGGCTTTGGGGTGCATTTGCAGGCAGGAAAGGGTCCATATATGGTTGACGCTTCCTTCCACCGCGGCCTGAAGCGCCCAAGCCTTGGTATGACCGCTCACCAGAATGAGCACTTCCCGGGCATCCATGATCGTACCCACCCCCACGGTAAGCGCGGTGGCAGGAACCTTGGTACTGTCCCCATCAAAGAACCGTGCATTGGCAATTCTCGTATTCGTGGTAAGGGTCTTTATCCTGGTTCGGGACCGCAACGAAGAACCAGGCTCATTAAAAGCAATGTGTCCATCAGCCCCCATACCGCCGAGGAACAGTTCAATACCCCCATAAGATGCGATTTGTTCCTCATAAACACGGCACTCTTCAATTAAGTCAGGGGCCATACCGTTCAGAATATGCACATGGTTCTTAGGGATATCAATATGGGTAAAAAAATTATCCCACATAAACCGGTGGTAACTCTGGGGGTGTTCCGCGCCAAGGCCCACATATTCGTCCATATTAAAGGTAATTACCTGAGCAAAGGATACCTTCCCCGCCTGATAAGCCGTGATAAGTTCCTTATAGATACCCAATGGACTTGAACCTGTGGGAAGTCCCAGCACAAAGGGCCTATCTGGCCGAGGATCAAACCGTTTGATCCGATCGATGATATACGAAGCAGTCCAACGACTGGCTTCCCGGTAATTGGTATGAATGACAAGACGCATTATTCCTCCCTTGCCCAACAATTCTTTTTGATGAGACCCCCGGCAATAACCAGCAATACCTTAAATTCCCTATCAAATACCGTTATATCCGCATCCCGTCCAGGAATAATCGCCCCTTTGTGGCGATACCCCATAACATGAGCAGGATTGAAACTGGCCGCTTTTACCGCGTCCTCAAGGCTAAACCCAAAGGACACCAGGTTCTTGATTCCCTGGATCATCGTCAGGGCAGAACCGGCAATCACATCATCTTGTTTCCGGTGGAACGTCCCATCATGGAACACCACCTCTTCCCCATTGGCGAAAAAGGGGCCTTCTGCCTGTTCCGTGGGCTTAAGCCCATCGGTAACCAGTACGATCTTATCAATAGGTTTATCCTGTTGGAGCAGCTTAAAAAGATCCGGGTGCACATGATACCCGTCGGCAATGATTTCACAAGACATTTCAGAGTGGATAAGTATTGCCCCTACTGCATTGGGGTTCCGGTGGTCAAGTTTACTCATGGCGTTAAACAGGTGGGTCGCATGGAGGATTCCTGCCTGCATACCTTCTACCATGTTTTCGTATTTTGCATCGGTATGGCCTGCCTGGGGGATGATTCCCTTCTTGATACAATAGAGGGCCAATTCCCGCATACCCTTGATTTCAGGAGCCACGGTCATGTTAACAATATGTCCTCCCGCAGCCTCCCATAATTGTTCCATAAAGGCCATGTTCACTGGTTTGAGGGTTTCAGGCCTTTGTACCCCCAGGCGGCTTGGTGAGAGAAAAGGGCCTTCCAGATGCAAGCCCATGATGTGGGCTCCTGATTCTCTGCCTATAGCTGCCGCAACATGACTTACTGCAGCCAACATCTCCTCATAATCACCGGGATATATAGTAGGATTAAAGGCCGTTACCCCGTATTGGACTAACAGCCGGGACATTTCTAGGATAGAATCAGCAGAACTATCCTCAGTACCATAACCGCCGAAGCCGTGGATATGGGTATCAATGAATCCCGGGGCAATATAAGCGCCCTTGACATCAATCAACGTAACATCCTGGGCGAACTGTTTCTGTTCAAACCGTCTCTGGGAAAAAACATCCGTTACCATACCATCTTCAAGCAATACCGCACAGTGTTCCATGGACGCGAAACCGGTCATTACCGTTCCGTTATATACACAAATAGGATCCATACTACAGCTCCATTTACCTGTACCTGTCACGCATATCAAGCACTTTTAACCGGTCTTTTCAAACCCCTCAAAGCGCTTTTGCGGAACTCTCTCTTATCAGTATAACCAAACCCCCTTAATTATGCCACACCCGTGTCTTTTTCTGATGAGCACCGTATCATGGAGTCCATTGGACCTGATTACACGGGCTACAAGCCTAACCGTTCTGCGCTGCTCATTGTGGAACGTCTTTAAAGCTTCACTGGGTTTAAAATATGCTATTAATAATTCGAGCCCTATTTAATGCACTTACAGATTCATCAATATTGATACTACCGCTTGCAAGGGCTTTGAGGAGGAACTTTTTTACTTTCTTGTATTTTTTTCTTTTTCTTTACAGAACAGCTTTTAACTTTTCGTACTTATGATTCGGTTTGTTGTGTTTCCAGAGAAAATCGTGCACATCCATCTTGCGGAAAGCGTAAACTCTCTTTGTTTTTGAGCTGTATGTTCAGATACCGGCATAGTTCAAATCCGTATCATCAAGACATGTTTCAAAAGAATTAAGAATAGCTTCAATGTCATCCACGTTTCTCAATTCCACCTTGTTGGTAACAATATAACGGAACCCTGTAGACGCTTTAGCACCGGAACGCATACAGACCTGTTGAGACGGTCGAATTAATCTGATTTTTCATAAAACGACTTTTCTCATTTCTTATAATACAAAGAATTAAAATAATCGGACAACGCCAACATTGACTTTTTCGATAGTCTCGTTATGCAATGTTGAGGCATACACTATTATTTTGTTTTTATATTTTTATTTAACCAATTTTTTTAATGGTTTTATTGTTTTTAATCCCCAATCATAATGACTGGACGTTGCCGAGATTAAATATGCCCCCAATGATGTTGTTCCAGTCCATTGGTACTTTTTCTTGGTGAATAATTCGTCGTCCGTATGTTTTTCAATTAATGCCATTACGGTCTTATGGCTTTTTTTGAACAGTTTTACCGCTTCTTTTAAATCCGTCCCTTTATATTTTTCATATATCCGGTGGTTTAATATCGGTAATGTTTGCCAGGTAACGTCTTCTGCCGGAATTGCTGGTTTTTTACCAGACATTCCAATCGTATACCAATTTTTCAGCATCAAATGCCATTCATGCAAATGACATATTACATCGGCGATTGTTTTATCCCGATCATTTAATTCGTCATTTTTATAAATACCGGTTTTTATTTCATCGGGAAGATCGTCAATAAATTCCAAGAATTTGTTGAAATTGATTTCCGCAAGTTCCAAAAGCTCTTTTTGATTCGTAGGTCTCGGCATAACATTACCTCCAGTTTATATTTTTTTAGGCCGTTTTCTAAGCACTTGGCAGTATTACAAAGCATACTCCGTTCGAAGCAGGAACGAAGGGACGTACATCGTATTCAATAACCACGCGGTTCCCCACCTCGCCCCCCGCAGGGCTTAGCTTCGCAGGAGCAGCAAGGCTTCCGGGGGGATAAACAACTGCTCTGGTATCTCCTTGAACCGGTATGTACTGTATTTCCACCAGATCTCCCCATGCTCTGAAGGACATGAAGCATCCCCATTGGTGAATAGCAATACTTGTTCAAACGGCTCTTCAGCACGGCGGGTGATGGCCATGCGGACGTGGTTGTACGTTCCCGGCTCCATTGCTTCCCATACCGGCTCAAAATCATGGGCTCGAATTCCCACATGGGTAATAGCATCGTCAATGGGTACGGATACCCGCAGGGGCAAGCCCCAATCCAGAGCGTACAGTTCCTGTACGCCAAGCCGCTGAATGGGAGAAATATTTTTACATCCCGTAATTCGGGCTACCGGTACTGAACCAGGATGTTGAAATAGGGCTTTGGTGGCTCCTTTGATCAGAACCTGGCCTCTATCCATTACCAAAAGTTCATCACAGATCCTATACGCCTCATCCCGGCTATGGGTAACCATGATCACATCATGCCGGGATTCGAGCAGGTGTAGGAGTTGTAGCTGCATCTGTTCCCGCAGGTGACTATCCAGCGCAGAAAACGGCTCATCCAGTAGGATAAGTTCAGGTTCCTGGATGAGCATCCGGGCAAGGGCAGTGCGCTGCTGCTGTCCTCCGGAAAGCTGCCGCGGATACCGATCTTCAAGGCCGGTAAGCTCAAACCGGGCTATCCAAGGCAGGGCTTTTTGCCGTGCTTTTTGTTTTGCAAGGGAAAGTGCTGCGGTAATATTTTCCAGCACCGTCATCCGGGGAAAGAGGGCGTAGTTCTGAAAGAGATACCCTACCCTGCGGGCTTGGGGTTTTAGGTTGATCTTCTGGGCTGAATCAAATAAAACCCGGCCATTGATGGAAATATGCCCTTCATCAGGCACTTCGATACCGGCGATACATTTGAGGGTCATGCTTTTCCCGCAGCCAGAAGCCCCTAAGATCCCCAGGCACGTATCATCACTCTCAAATCTGGTTTCAAGACAGAAATGACGGGATAGGCGTTTACGGATCGAAACCTGCACACTCATGGCCGTCCCTTGCCCGAATCAAGCGCTCCCGGTAGTTCCAGGGGACGCTCATTTTGCAAGGTCGCGTAATTCATCAACGCCACCACGATAAAGGAAAACAGGACAATAATAAGCACGTAGGTATACGCCGTATCCATATCTCCCGATGCCACGGTGGAATAGATCGCCAAAGGCAAGGTTCGGGTTTTTCCCGCGATATTACCGGCGATCATGGCGGTGGCGCCGAATTCCCCTAAGCCCCGGGCAAAGGCCAAGACTCCTCCTGATGCAACCCCAGGCATAGCCGTCGGCAGGCTGACCTTCCAGAATAGGTTCCATTCTGACATTCCCAGGGTTCGGGCCGCATAGATAAGGTTGGGGTCTACCTGCTCAAGCGCGCCTCGGGCGGATCGATACATCAGGGGAAAGGATATGGCCACTGCCGCAAGTACGGTAGCCCCCCAAGAAAAGGCAATTTTGATGCTCAAGTATTCCAAAAAAAACTTGCCAACCGGCCCTCTGACCCCAAAAAGGTACAACAGAAAAAAACCTGCCACGGTGGGGGGGAGCACCAGCGGCAGGGTAAGCAGCCCATCCAGGATCATCTTCCATGCTTTCCGCCGGATCCCGGCAACTGCTTTAGCTGCAAAAACCCCCAGAAAAAAGGTTACACAAATCGCCGCTGAAGCGGTTTTCATGGAAATCAGGATGGGCGAAAGATTCATGGTTACCTGTTCGGAGAAAAGCCAAAGGCTTTGAAAATTGCTACCCCTTCAGCAGAAGCCAAGAAATCGACAAAAAGCTGGGCCTCCTCTGGATGCTGAGAAGCCCCAAGCACGCCTATTGGGTAGATCACCTTGGTAGCCAAAAGTCCTTCAGGGAGTTCTTCGATAATCTCCACTTTTGGGGTGGATGCTGCATCGGTAGCATACACGATCCCCACTTCCGCGCTCCCTTCACCAACCCAGTTCAACACCTCCGTAACATTGCTTCCCAGGCTTACTTTGGCAGAAACCGCTTCCCAGGTACCCAGATTGCTGAATGCTTCTTGAGCATATTGCCCTGCGGGGGTGGTGGCTGGGTCGCCAAAGGCGATAACCTGGGCCTCGGTAATGGTACTGAAACCGGTAACCGGCGTATTGATACCCGCAGGCTTAATCAGGACCAACTTGTTCTGCAAAAGAGGTTTCACCGAAGAAGCGGGGATGAAGTTCTTCTCTACCAAAGCATCCATTTGCCGGGTTGCTGCAGACATGAAGACATCCGCTTCTAAGCCCTGCTCAATCTGGGTCTGGAGCCTTCCAGAACTATCGTAGATTCCCTCCACGGTGATCCAGGGGTAGTTCTTTTGGAACAGGGGAATGAGTTCCTGCACGTACGCATTTTCCAGGCTTGCCGCGGCGGCGACCAAAATGGTTACGGGCGCTTGTTGGGGAACTGCGCTTGGGGCAGCTTGCTGCTCTTTCCGGGAACCGGAAAAGACGGGGGTCTGACACAAGGTGAAGAGTACTATCGTCCCCAGCATCAGATGTCCCCAGTTGGGTTTCATTGATTTCATCATTGTCCTCCAAGATGTAATGGTAGTCATTATAGGTACCTATACAGACTTATACCATAGAAGAACCAATAAAACAAGCGCTATGACCGAAAGCAATAACCAAAGAAACCAAATCAAACCCATAAAGCTATTCCCCTAAAACCCGGGTAAACCCTTGGGTCAAAACAAGGTAAACGTGAACATAACTGACGTTCATATACTTGACAAATTTTTTCTGAGCTGGTATTTTATTAAAAATTTATGGATTTTTTTATATTTTACCCAATTTCAGACCAACAAGGAGATCCCATGCAACGTATCAATGTTATTGAATCTATGTTTTCTGTGTGGGGGGGGGGGGGGGGGGGGGGGGGGCG
>JAISBK010000042.1 GCA_031266255.1 Treponema sp. | reverse complement strand
CTGCCGGTTTTCCGTCTTCCCCATCTGGGGATTTTTTCCTGTGAAACCGGTTCCATTAAACCGGAAACCGCTATTTACGAAATCCTGCTGCGTGGCTTATCCTGTAGACCAGAGGAAGTAGTTTTTTTCGATGATATACCTATCAATGTGGAAAAGGCGTGCTCCTTGGGGATCCAGGGGCTGGTATGGCAGGACCCTCAAACCGCACGGGATGTCTTACAACAGATGCAGGTCCTGGGGTAAGGGGCGGTACTTATGGCATTACTCATAACGATTGTAGATTTTATTATTGTAGGAGTAGCCATGATTGTTCTTGCACCCCTGGGAATAGGGATATTTCTCTTGAGGTGTTTAGGGTTTAGAAAATCTATGACTCAGGCGATTTACAAAATTGCTCAAGTCTGGTCTTTGATGCTTATCGCCTGCACGGGATGTACACTAACCGTTCGGGGAAAGGAACACATTCCCCCAGAAGGGGGACTTTGTTTTGTCAGCAACCATAGCAGCATCTTTGATATCCTGGTTATTCTGGCTTTGGTGGGTAGACCGGTTGGGTTTATTGCAAAAAAAGAATTGGCCTGGATTCCTTTCCTCAATATCTGGATTTTCCTCTTGGGAGGACTTTTTATTGACCGGCGAGACATACGCAAAGCCGTAGGTACGATTAATAAGGGGATACACCGGATCAAACAGGGGGAAGCCGTGATGATTTTCCCTGAGGGGACCAGGAGCAAAGGTCGTGGGCTGCTCCCTTTCCGATCCGGTTCTTTTAAACTAGCTACCCAAGCAGGAGCCCCCATTCTTCCTATCGCGATCACCGGTAGTTATGAGATATTTGAAAAGACTCACCGGATTCGGGCAGTGCCGATTAAGATAACTTTTCTGCCGCCGATTAACACCGCAGAACTTCCTCCTGCGGATCGGCGGCAATACCTATCAGATATGGTTCACGCTATCCTCTCCGAGGCCCTCCAAGCCCCATAGTTCAATACAAAAAACCAGGCAGTTCCCGTAAGTCCCGGATCCTTGGGTAGGGATACTCAGGATAGGCGTTTTCCTCGTCTATAAGGAGACCTGGTCCGCCCAGGGCACAAAAGCCCTTTACGTAGCGTGGAGCATCATCAATAAACAGGGTGGTTTCCGGTGTGGTTCCTAAGACCTGCAATGCCCGGCGAAAAACTTCCTCATGGGGTTTTCCTTTGAAACCGTTCCATCGCATGTCAAAGATATGGGTAAACCGGTCTGAAATCTCCAATTTGGAGAGAATCCGGTCTGCATGTTCCCGGGGGGAATTGGTAAGGATCGCTTGGGGGAGGGGAAGAGACTCAAGAAAACGACGAAGTTCAGGATCCGCCGAGAGGGTATCCGCCTCTCCTGCGGGGTGAATCGTCTGATAATAGGCTTCAATATCGGTGTAGCCTTTTTCCGCCATGAGCCATTCCAGGGTGGTGCCGTAATCGTGTATCCGCTCTCGGCGCTGGCGTAGGGCTTCTTCCTGGGAAACCCCCAGGTAGGCGGAGAGGAATTCGGCGATACGCTGGCTTACCTTCATTTCCAGTCCATAACGGCAAGAATACAGTGTATTGTCCAAATCAAAAAGGATATAGTGCAGAATCATACCCTATCATACCAAGGTATCAGGCTTGTGCAAAGCTGCTTATTGAGGCTGTCGAATTAATCCGTTTTTTCATAAAATGACTTTTCTCATTTCTTATAATACAAAGAATTAAAATAATCGTAAAACGCCAATATTGACTTTTTCGACAGCCTCGTTACTAATCCAGATTAATTACCAACCACATTATTAAGGTCGGTGCGCAAGGTTTCTATAGCTCTTGTGTCAAAGCCCTGGATCCAATTGCTCCTTTCTAAATATTCTGCCTCCGCTTTTATTATTAACTGAGTTCGACTGGGATTAAAGTTACAAATAATACGTACCCTGTACGCTTTCAAGGTTCTGCCTGTGTCATTCCACGTGAAATTCCACCGAGTACGTATATAACCAACCTCTGGCTGTATCGTCTCTGATTCAAAGCCGTGCCTGTTAAGAAGAAAGGCTACTTCACGAAAAGCTTGATCAAAGTCTAAGTCTTGACGAAGTAAAAGAGTAGTTTCGCCACCACTACCTCTTTGAAAACTTCTTGGAGTGCTAGAACACCCAAGAACCGTCATTCCGAGTACCAGAACCATTCCCAGTACTCCCAACCAGAACCTTTTGTTTACCATTGTTTTCACAGTGGCCCCCTTGCGTGTCCAGTTCCGGTAACCTGCGGTTACCACAGCCGGACGTTAAATCTATCGCCGATATAGGCGATTGTCCCGCCATATAGACGGGTTTCAAAACGCCGGAATAACCCTTTACGTATCAATCTATTTGCTTATATTCCGTTACGGAATAGTATATTCCAAATAGATTTTTGTCAATAGAGACAAGGTATATTTAAATAGAGGAGGACTTAGGGGATATGAGGCATGAACGGACAGGGCATAAAGGCCATTTTAGGGAAGAACATCAAATTTTTACGCGCCCAAAGGGACTTTACCCAGGCTGTTCTTGCCGAGAAAGCGGATATTTCTATCATTTTTCTGAGTAGTATTGAGCGGGGAACTAAATACCCCAAGCCGGATATTCTGGCACGAATAGCGGAAGCTCTTGAAGTGGAGGTTTTTGAGCTTTTCAAGGGCAATCTGGTGCCTTCCGACAGTAAAAAGATGATGACCCGCCTCTCCGAAGACATTACCAGCAAGATACATTTGGCCTTGGAAGACGTTTTTAAGCAGTATTTAGGCTGATTAACGGTATCAAAATATTCACCCAGCAGATTGAGGACAATCCGCCCCAGGCAGTCCAAAAGACAAACCCCAGCCGCCCAACGGGTGGCGAAGCGTAAACACTCCTTTCTTACAATACCAAGAATTAAAATAATCGGAAAACGCCAGAATTGACTTTTTCGACGCCTCGTTACTTCCAAGACACCTCATATACCAAAGGACGCTCAAGGACCAGGATGTCCCCGAGGGGTATGGTAAATTCAGCCTGGTTCCCCGCAAACCGGCCTCCCCGGATCGTACTGACGGATCCGGGAAAGTCTATTGTAACCTGAATACGGGCTGCGGCAATCTCCTCTGCCACTGCTTTGCCGTATACCGACTGCACCAGAGCAAGATATTCCCGCTGGGAAAGGTTTTCTCCCGTGGCCACTGGGGCCATGAGGGCAGACAGGTAATCCTGCACATCAGACGAAAGCAGGGTGAGGATCCGGGGCCCTGAGTTGCGGTCTAGGGTAATCTGCAATTTCCCGCCAGTATTGGTCTGTTCGTACCTAATGAAGTTAGTAGTTCCCCCATTTCCCGGGACTGCAAGGAAGGCGTCCACCTGGAGTATACTAATGGTTCCTTCAATAGTAGTTGGATTACTATTACGAAGCGCAACGGATTTGATTCCCGGCGCAGAAGCCATGGATTTACCGATGGCAGCGGCATTAAGTACCTGCTCTGAAGGACTGGAGCTGCCACTTAAGCGGGATAAGGAACGGATGAGCGCGGCCATACGGGGTTCTAGGGAAGCATGGAGGTTCAGCTCTGCCGATCCACCCTGATGTAAAACGCCCTGCACCCGGGCAGAACACGAAGCGCCGAGCACCAAGATAGCGATAAGCCCCAAACAACAGTTACTTATTTTTTTTATAGTATTCATTTTTTTCTCATTTTTTTCTTACTAGCGTGGTGCGGAAACCTAGGAGTCCTGTAGCCCAAACACGTCGTCGGCGTTATATTGATTCTACCCATAATTTTACTTATTTCTGTTTGCGTCGTCAATGCTCAGCCGTATTGTTTTCAGGGTCAGCGTATATAAAAAATAGAGAAAAGAGATCTTGGCATGGTTTTTGCAAAGGAGAATCATGACCTTCTTTTCGGTCATTCACGCCCCCTGGATAGAACGGAACAAAATCTATCCGCTGGAAGAAGTCATCGTGATAACCATCCTTTCGACCACGGCCCAGGGTTGAGCTATACGCCAAAGCCAAAGAAGCCTGGCTAAGGCGGTTTATGAAACGGAAATAATGACGGACGCTGCCAAGAAAAGTGTGATGATGAATCTGGTCCGGCACCGGCCTATGATGGGGCCGTCTATCTTCCTGCCTACACGGGACCGGGGCGGAGTGGAACTCCATTGGTTTACCGCTTACGGCCAACAGATTACCGGGAGCAAACCCGCCGGAGCGCAACGGGTGAAACTGAAAGCCTACACCCTGGCCGGGTTCATCCCCTGGTACGATGAATTTGAGGAGGACGTGTTCATTGACCTGGGCAGTATCTTTTTGGACGAGTTCACCGAAGCCTACGGACAATGGAAGGACTTTAGAGACGCTGTTTATAAGGTTCCGTCGGAGGAGAGGAAAGATTGCGCATGGTTCCTTAATGAGACGGGGTTAAACCATATCGCCAACATTGAAGACGCTAACGGCCGTCCGATATGGCGGAGGCCTATGGAGGCTATGCCGGGGAAACTGGACTTGTACCCTTACCATGAAGTATCCATCATGCCGCAGCTTGCGGACATTGAGGCGGATACCCCATTCGCTATCTTTATGAACTCGAAACGCATCCAGCATGGGGACCGCAAGGGATAGAGATAAAGAAGTTTGACCAGACCACGGAAAGCATGCAGTACGGGGAACTTTTTCTGCGGTTCCGCAAGCGGGACGGGTTTCTTGTCACCCGGCCACAGGGGAATATGGTAATCCTGAAAACCAAAACGGCATGATGAGGAAAAGAGGGCCGTCCGGGATAAACCCGGACGGCCCTCTTTATTTTACAAAAATACACTGATAGCGTTTTCTACCAATAATCAGGTTTTATATTCCGGTTCCGGTAATTCACCAATGCGCGCAATTTCCTTTTTGAAAATCCCTGCATTGCTCCCCTGTAAATAGACATAGGACCTGTAAGAATTATCGTGCAACAAATAACTATCGGTTTCCTGTTCATAGGAATAACTGTATTTTTTACCGAGGAAAATTGGTAACAACATAATCAACTCCTGATTGAGAACTATCCCCGGCCGCAAGACCGGGGGGATAAAATTAGACGACCGCTTTTAAGGCGTGTTTTTCTTTCTCCTTTTCGACTTTCTGACTGCCCTTTTTGGGTTTGCCGGAATAAACCCAGGCTTTATGTTTGCCGGAAAACCAGAAGCCCAACTCTTTTAACTGTTCCCTGACTTCTTTTGAGTTAAAACAGTAAATCCAGTACCCTATGATTTCGATAGAGCAATCAAGGTGTATTATCTTTTGCAAGACTTCCTGAAAGGGTGTAACCGCGTCCGGGCCGGGTTTCCATTCCTTATCTTCGTAATAGGAATTGAAGGAATGGGACATAAAGCCGTTAAGGAAAATATTAAACTGACTGATAATTTCCTTGGTGATGGCTTCGCCTTCCTCCCCGGCGTGGTCCGGGTGGTACTGTATGAGTAACTCCCGATAGTGTTTTTTAGCTTCTTCTACCGATTGACAATGTGAAAAGTAATCCATTCTGAAACCCCCTAAAACAAATAAAGCTGGCCGCCGGGGCCACTACTGATCCCTCCCGGCCCGCCCCCGTCCGGGAAAAAACCACCCAGCCGTTGGCCTTGCCACTATAGGGAATAAACTTGCTGCACTCCATAAAGCCGATAAGGGCGGCATATAGCCAATAGAAAGTTCCCCGGCCCCCAAAGGGGGTGGCGTGATTTTTGCGCGGCGCTTACCACCGCATAAGCAAAAATCATGACAAGGGGTGCTACGGAATGAACGTCCCGAAATGGAAATAAACACGACGGATGGCGAAGGGATATGATTTGGAAAAATTGCGAAACAGTTTTTATCTATTATTCTTTGGGGCGTTGCGTGGTTCAATAGCGCAGTTTTTGTACCCACTGTCTATGTTTTATGAGTTTTTTCGCCAAGCCCAGGCAAGACTCGTTTCCATTGACTGGCTCTATCCTGGATGAGATGCACGCTTCCCCGTGGTTCCCAATAGGTCATCTCGAAAGGTTTTTCCTGTCCTCTTGCTTCCATGAGCTTTCGTGTTGCAACCAGGCACCTTTATGTTTACAGTTATGTTATAATTTATGGCAGAAGAAGCCCACTAAACTTCACAGCTTATATCATGCCTTTTAGCATAATCAAATTATCAAGTGAAAGATGGAAGATATAAACTAAAACCTTTAATATGATTTATACATTCCCAAGGCAACATACAAAAATCTTGCGGATTTATAGAAAAACCAATACCAAGCATTTTAACGTAACTTTCTTTAAGGGTCCATATTTTAAAAAATACATCCATACCCGGATTAATAAAGAAAAAAATTTAACTCTGCGGGATGAAAAACAGCTTTTGCCACAGCTAAATAATCCCCATATTTTTGTTTTTCTATATCAATTCCTAACAATGAATTTTCTGAGACGGCAAGGCACGCAAAATCACCTGAATGGGTAAGATTGAAATATGGACCATCGTGAAAAAAAGGCTTATTATATTCGTTATAAAGGATTGTTTTACCTTGTCCTATATGATCGACAAGCAATTTGCCTGCAAGACAGCGTAATCGATCTTTTGAATTATAATAACTATATATTTTTTTTTGATAAGAGAAACTCAATGAAGAGACCAGCCGATCAAATACAGGTACAAGTAAGGTTATATTTAAGCAAAATATAGTTTGCATAGTACACTCAAGTTAATAAATTCTCTTGATTTTTCCAGAACTGGTTCAAACATCATCCAAGATTTAAAACCAAGCCCAACTATATATTTATTTCTTCATAATAACAATCTTTCTGTAATAATAATATCTAATTAAGACCCCACCAATCCAGCCAAGAGGGGTCGCTATCCATATACCAATATATCCAAGTCTTGTTGATGATAAAAGTAGGGCTGACGGTACTTGTATTATACATAATGAAATAATTGTTGCCAACATAGGTATAAAGGTCTTTTCATAACCAAGTAAAACCCCATTTAGCAAGTGCATTAACAGACTAACAGAATAGACCATACCAACAATTCTTAAATATGTTCTTCCAATTAATATTACTTCATTATCCCGACTAAATATTTTTATAAAAAAGTCAGGTGAAAGCAAAATAAAAATCGAAATTGTCATAATAACAGTCAATCCAATTACAAAAGCCGCTTTAAATCCCTTCTTGATTCGGTCTTCCTTTTTAGCACCCAAATTTTGCGCAGTATAATTTGCCAGTGCCCGGCCAAGATTTATAGTAGGCAATTGAGCAAATGAATCAACTCTCGAAACAACTGTATACGCCGCAATACAGCCAGTCCCAAATCCATTAATAATAATCTGAAGAGACATTAAACCTATACTTCTAAATATTTCCTGCATTGTTGAAGGAATGCTGTATTTTAAAATACTTTTTAATGCATATATCTTAAATAAAGGATGAAATAAATGAATTCGATAATTTGGATATTTTATTGAAGAATAAATAAATACCCCCATGAATGCAAATGTTTGAGCGATTACTGTTGCCCAAGCAGCCCCACCTATTCCAAGTTTTAAATATTTAATAAACAATAAATTAAGTATAATATTTATAAAACAAGAGATTAACAAAAAAAATGTTGGGGTTTTTGAATCTCCCAACCCACGTAAAATATTCGCCATGGTATTATACAAAAATGTTGGGGTAAATCCAATAAATATTATAGTTATATATGTATTTGTAAAAACAAAAATATCCTCTGGAACTTTAAAAACAATTAAAATGTTTATCGTAAAAATAGTACAAAATACAGATACAAACACAGCTATTATAGTAGAAAACACGAACCCGGTGTCAATTACTTTATTGATTTCTTCTTCATTTTTTTCACCAATTCTCTTGGAAATCAATATACTTGTACCAAATGTTATTCCTATGGATAATGTTATTAAAGTAGTGGTAATTTGTGAGCAAATACCTACAGCGGCGAGACATTCTTTCCCCAAGAGACGACTTACCATAATACTGTCGATAACATTATGAAATAGCTGAAACAGATTGCCAATTAGCATTGGATATGAATATTTTATTAATACTTTATATGGATTATCTTTTGTCAAGTCGATCATTAATTAATTCCCCCTTAATTTATTTAATACTATCCCATATGTTTGTCTTGCCTTGGACAACCGCGATATGGGCAAGACGTTCTCTTAAATGGAAGCCGCCTATCTATAATAAATGACAATACTACTTATTTAAATTATCAATTACTACACTAATTAGCTCGCTTTCATTAACTTGTAAACTATTATATCCCCTAATTAATTCATCTATATTAGACATATCACGAGAATTATCCAGCATTTTTCTTATGTAAAGATTTCTTAAATTCTTTGCAGTATTACTAATATTTATAAATGGGGGCTTTGAGGAATTACGGGAATTCTTTTGCAAACGGGCGATAACCGCTTCAAGTTCACCTATTCTCGCTTCAAGCCGTTTTATAGTTTCCGCCTGTTTTTTAACGAGTTCCGATAAGTTTTCCCCTTCCATTTCCATGCTCTATTTTTACCATCTTTTCCTATCTTTGGCAATAGACCCGTGAACGGTTACCTATTATTAATTCCGGTGATTGTTTATGTGGTATGCCAGACCAATGTGTTGCCTCCGTCATTACTTTAAAAGTATCCAGCTGATATTTAATACGATTTTGTTCAAGTGAACAGAATATATTCTTAAAATAATGTGGATTTGATTTGCCAAAAACCTGAAGATACATCTCCGGTTGCATGTATGGTCAATATGCTATCAAGTGCATTTGCACCTTCATGCCAGTTTACAACACCGGCAACATCAAAGTCTGTAAAATGATTGTCGCAGGCCTTACCCCCGGAGGACGGCCAAAGCCCGGTCAACCCGTTCCAAGGATCGGGGAAGCCCCAGAATCCGAATCGTGCCAAAGAGAGGGGGGCTAACCCGTGCTCCGGTCAAGGCTACCCTGAGGGGCATCATAAGGTCTCCTAGTTTTACCCCTTCCTTTGCAGCGTGTTCCTTGATGAAGGCTTCGGCCTGGGTATCAGATAAGACCGATAGCGGTTCTATCAATTCCCGGCTCATACTAAGCAAGTCGATGGTCTGGGAGAGGTCCAGCTTTTTGGGGATGAATTCCGTTGCTATCGGAACCGGAGGGTCTGTAAAGAGATACCTGATTTTGTTTGGGATTTCATGGAGGAACGAGATCCGTTCCTTGATGAGAGCCATGGCCGCAGTAAAGTCCGCCTGCTGCCCTGCATGAGGTTCAGTTCCCGGCTCTCCGAAAAGCCCAGCCTCCACCCCATAGGGAAGGGCCAGGGCGGCCAGGGCGGCATCGGTTTTCATCCGAATATACTGACCGTTGTACCAATCCAGTTTTTTGTAATCAAAAATAGCCGGGGCTTTGCTGAGTTTATCCAAGCTGAACCGGGCACCGAGTTCTTCCAGGGTATAGAGCTCCTTCCCCTCTTCATAGGAAGCTCCTAAAAGGGCCACATAGTTGATCAGGGCTTCAGGAAGATAGCCCTGGCAGCGGAATTCGTCGATACTGGTAGCACCGTGACGCTTACTTAATTTTTTTCCGTCCTGGCCCATCACCATAGGGAGATGGCAAAATGCAGGCTGCTCCCAACCGAACAGTTGGTACATGATCACATGAAGGGGCGTTGAAGGAAGCCATTCTTGGGCCCGAAGTACATGGCTTATACCCATGAGATGATCATCCACCACATTAGCCAGATGATAGGTGGGGAATCCGTCAGATTTGAGGAGTACCGGGTCAGGAGTAATCGCCTCATTTTTCCATTCGATATCCCCCAAAAGCTGGTCGGTGAAACGGGTGGTTTCCCCCAGAGGAATTTTGAGACGTATCACCGGGGCTGCTCCGGCAGCGATTCGAGCCGCGCTTTCTGCGGGGGAGCAATCTCTGCAGTGCCGATCATAGCCCGTTTCCTTGGCATGATTTTTGGCCTGTTCCTCCCTCAATGCATCAAGCCGTGCAGGGGAACAGAAACAGTAATAAGCCGCGCCTTTATCCACCAGAACCTGGGCGTATTGTTGGTAAAGGGTAAACCGTTCTGATTGAACATAAGGCCCTACGGATCCACCCATATCAGGGCCTTCGTCCCAGCGAAATCCAAGCCAGGTAAAGGTTTCGTACAGATTTTGTACAAAAGCTGCATCAAAACGGGTACGGTCGGTATCTTCAAGACGAAGGATAAAGGTGCCCCCTTGAGATTGGGCAAAAAGATAATTGAACAAGGCGGTTCGGATGCCGCCTATATGCTGTAACCCGGTAGGCGAGGGAGCATAACGGTCTCTGATTTTCATGGTCTTTAGTATATCCCATGCTTACGGGTCAGGTAAATACCAGGATTCCTGCATGTTTTTTGCCTCCATATATCACTACCTCTATTGAAACTTAACTCCAAAGAATAGTATGCTTAATCCGTAATAAGCGGATTTAAGGAAGTAAAGAAACCTAAGGAGGATAAGGAGAGAACCATGATGAAAAGAATGGTGTGTTGTGCGATTTTGATCGCAACTATGGCAGGAGTTTCGGTGTTTGCCGGGGCTAGACCGCAGCAAGGCGGAACCCCTGAGGCCACGGCTTCAGGTATTACGGTGCGTTTATTAACCGATGCCACGGGAATAGACGATAAATCTTTCAATGCAGCGGCATGGCGGGGAATTTTGGAATTCTACGGAGATACCTGGACCAATACCCGGCAGCGAGGCGGGGCATACGATGTGGTAACTGCCCAAACCCAAGATATGTATATCCCCAATCTCCGTCAGGCCACCGATGAGCAGTACGACCTGATTGTAGCCACAGGTTTTACCTTTGCTGATGCAGTAACCGAGGTTGCCAAGGGGAATCCGAACCAAAAGTTCATGATCGTTGATGTGGACTGGGTCAACCGTCCGAATGTCTTAGAGGCGATCTTTGCTGAACAAGAAGGTTCTTACCTGGTGGGTGTTGTGGCAGCCCTCAAAGCCCAGGCTGATGGTATTGAAAATCCCAAGTTCGGATTCATTGGCGGTGTTCCCGGATCCACAATAACCAAATTTGAAATTGGTTTCGTACAGGGAGTCCTTTCGGTGATTCCTGATGCTCAGATCCTGGATTACTACGTCAATAGCTGGGGTGAACCAGGGCTTGCCAAAACTCAGGCCAAGAACTGGTACGATTCCGGGGTATATGCCATTTATTCTGCCGCAGGAGGCAGTGGAAACGGAACCATTGCCCAGGCTAAGGAATACCGGATCCAAGGTAAAAACGTATGGGCCATTGGAGTTGACTCGGATCAGCATGAAGAAGGGCTTTATACGGCCACGGACTCAGCAGTGCTGACTTCCATGATCAAGCGGGTTGAAACGAGCCTGATCTATGGGCTTAATGCGGTAAAAAATAATACCTTCAAAGGGGAAGTGATTACCTTTGATATAAAAGCCAATGGGGTGGGGTATTCTACTACCAATCCTGCCATAAGCGAGGATATTAAAACCAAGGTTGAAGCGGTAAAGCAGCAGATTATTTCCGGCCAAATCAAGGTGGCCGCCACTAACGCTCAAGCCAAAGCCCTGCCCGGTTTTCCCCAAGACTTAAAAGCCTTAGATAATTAAGTCGGTTTCGAACATTCGGTTTGTGCGGACTCTAGTCCGACGAAACCGGCTCTGGGAAAAAAGCGGTTTAAGCCCGCTTTTTTCCTTATAACCTGCATCCGTATTTTGGGGAGGTGGGGGATTTGTCTCAGGTGCGTATAAATCCCCCACCGGAAGTGCTTCATAAAAGATTGGGGGTGCTGATGTCTGAACCTGCTATTGAGATGGTAAATATTACCAAGATTTTCCCTGGGATCGTGGCAAACGACAATGTCAATTTTAGGGTAGACCAGGGTGAAATCCATGCGTTGCTGGGAGAAAATGGGGCGGGTAAATCAACCCTCATGTCCATTCTCTTTGGCCTTTATGAACCTGATGGGGGGAGTAACAAAATACGGGGTAAGGAAGTAAGCATCCGCAGCCCCAATGATGCCACCGCCCTTCACATCGGTATGGTGCATCAGCATTTCAAGCTGATCCATAATTTTACGGTTACTGAAAATATTGTCCTTGGCCTTGAACCCTGCACGAAATGGGGAAACCTGGATCTAAAAACCGCAGCAAAGCGGGTGAGGGAACTCTCGGAAACCTATGGCCTTGCCGTAGACCCTAACGCCCGGATTGAACATATTACCGTAGGTATGCAGCAGCGGGTGGAAATCCTCAAAATACTGTACCGAGATGCGGATATTCTCATCTTCGATGAACCCACCGCGGTGTTGACCCCTCAGGAAATTGATGAACTTTTGACCATCTTCCGCCGACTCAAAACAGAGGGAAAAACCATTGTGTTTATTACCCATAAACTCAAGGAAATTAAAGCTGTGGCAGATCGCTGTACCGTACTGCGCCGGGGTAAATCCGTCGGAACCGTTATCGTGAGTGAAGCGGATGAACATGAGCTCGCGGAAAAAATGGTAGGCCGGGCGGTGAGTTTCCGGCTTGATAAACAAGCCTCCATACCGGGAGACCTGATCTTACAAATTGAAGATATAAGCGTCATTGGCCCTAAGGGGATTCCTGCAGTGAGGAATTTTTCTTTGGATGTGCGGGCCGGAGAAGTGGTAGGCGTTGCCGGGGTGGACGGTAATGGTCAGGCAGAGCTGGTGGCAGCCATCTCTGGACTGCTTCCGGTGAAATCCGGGCGGATCCTTCTTAAAGGGAAGGATATTTCCAAAGAAAGTATTAAAAGCCGCAATGAAGCAGGGATCGGTTTTGTTCCTGAAGATAGGCATAAATATGGCCTGGTCTTGGATTTCCGGGTAGACGAAAACCTCATCCTAAAAAGCTACTATAAAAAGCCCTATTCCAATTGGTTTGGATTTTTGCGGTTTCCTGCGATTGTAGGACATGCAGAAGAGTTGATACGCCAATTCGATATACGGGCTGGAAACGGTGCGGCAACCTTGGCTAAATCCATGTCCGGCGGTAATCAACAAAAAGTGGTCATTGCCCGGGAGCTGGATGTTTCACCTGAGCTTTTGATCGTGTCCCAGCCTACCAGAGGCCTTGATGTGGGAGCCATTGAATATATACACCAGCGTATACTGGATGAACGGGATAAGGGCCGGGCAGTGCTTCTTGTATCCTTTGAACTGGATGAAATTCTAGGGCTCTGTGACCGTATTGCTGCGGTTTCTAAAGGATCGGTTGCAGGACTCGTTCCTGCGGCAGAAGCAGATGAGCAGCGTATTGGAGCGATGATGGGGGGCATTACCGGAGATGCCCTCAAAGGAGCGGCGTATGGCTGAATCATTCCGAGGTTCTGCGAAACAACGGGCTGCCATTCGGGAACATATCCTTGAGGTATTCACTGGTTCCAACGGCCTCTTATCCGTAACCGTGGTGTTTTTGGGCTTCCTCGTGGGAACGATTCTGATTCTCTTGGTGGGTAGGAGTCCGGGGGGTATGTATTCCGCGGTGGTACAGGTGGTTTCCGGGTTTGACTTGCGACGCTGGACGGTGGCGCAAAGTCCGGTTGCCCAATGGCTTAACCAGACCTTAGGTTGGGAATTACGGGTACCCCTCTGGAATGTGCGGTACATTGGAGAATGGCTGGTCATGTCCATGCCCCTTATCCTCTGCGGTTTCTCTATGGCCTTTGCGTCTCGAACCGGACTGTTTAATATCGGCGCTGAAGGCCAGTATATTGTGGGTCTTACCGCGGCTCAGTTTATGGCGCTGTACGGCCCTCCGATTCCAGGGCTTCACTGGATCTTGGCAGTAAGCGCGGCTATTTTGGCAGGAGCTTGCTGGGGAGGGATCGTGGGGTTCTTAAAAGCCCGGTTCAATGTATCTGAAGTGGTGGCCACCATTATGATGAACTACATCGCCTTATATGTTTCCCGGTATAGTACGATGCAAATTCCTGGAACCAATACCTTCCAAACCCCTCCCCTGCCCCTTACGTCCCGGCTGGTAAGCCCTTTTCTTGAGTCCATTACCAACGGTTCTCGACTGAATTATGGATTGTACCTTACCATAGGGGGGATATGTTTTTTCTGGATCATCATGGGAAAAACCCAATTCGGCTATTCCCTGCGAGCTACCGGGATTAATAAAGATGCGGCCCGGTATGGGGGAATTAGCGTCAACGCCAGCATCACCGCGGCTATGGCCATTGCCGGGGCTTTTGCCGGGCTTGCCGGGGCCGTAGTTTCCCTGGGGGTGTTCCCCGCGGGGCGGGTTCTTGCGGTCCAAGATGGCTATGGTTTTGACGGTATTGCGGTGGCCCTCGTGGGGAACAGTACTGCGGGGGGAACCGCGCTGGCGGGGCTGCTCTTTGGCATGTTAAAGTCCGCCCAGCCCCTGATGCAGTCCCGGCATATCCCCAAAGAAATCACCTCAATTATCATGGGTTTGGTGGTGGTCTTCATCTCTCTTCGTGCAGGGGTGCGGATCCTCATCGACTGGCAACTCAAAGAAAAAGCCCGTAAAGGGAGGATAAGCGAATGACCCTGTTTTTGAGTACCCTGGTACACATGCTTCCTTCAACCCTCATGCTCATGGCCCCCATCTTAATTGCCGCCACCGGAGGACTCATCAGCGAACGGGCCGGGGTGGTGAACATCGCCTTAGAGGGGCTTATGGCTATTGGCGCTATGAGTGCGGCTACTACCCATGTCCTTTTGGAAAACACCATCGGGTTTTCCATTCCCTTGGCACTGATCCTTGCTGCCCTGGGAGGCTGCCTTTTTTCTCTGATCCATGCCTTTGCTTCCATAAGCCTCCAAGCGGATCAGGTGATCTCGGGAACCGGGATTAACCTCCTGTCCACGGGGATAACCGTATTTTTTTGTCAGCTCATTTTTCAGATGGATAGGACTATGAATCCCAAACTGGGGATGATGCCTGGTCCAGGGGGTATCTATCCTACCGTATGGATAGCCCTGATCTTATTGGGAATTACCTGGTTTGTACTCTACCGGCGGCCCTGGGGATTACGACTTCGTTCCTGCGGAGAACATCCCCAGGCCCTTGCCTCAGCCGGGGTAAACGTCCTAAAGATCCGGTATATCGCGGTACTCATCTCCGGTGCCTTAGCAGGACTGGCCGGGGGCTGCATCGTGTTGACCCAGGATATTCAGTACACGGTAACTACCATCAATGGAAAGGGTTTTATTGCCCTAGCAGCAGTCTCTTTTGGACGCTGGCTTCCCCTGGGAATCCTGGGTTCCTCCTTTCTCTTTGGCGCGGCTTCGGCTCTGGCGGTGAATATTATCAACATCAAAGTGCTGCAATTTCTCCCCTCGGAATTCTTTAATGCCTTACCCTATGGTATTACCCTGGTAACCCTGGTGTTTTTCAGCGGTAAGGATTACGCGCCTCGGGCTGCGGGGCAACCCTATGATAAAGGAAAACGGTAAAGGTTATGTAAGACTTTGTAAAAACACTAGACAAAATCGGGCGGTTTTGGTATATTAGTTACATTGGCGCCGTACCCAAGCGGTAAGGGAGAGGTCTGCAAAACCTTTATGCGACGGTTCGATTCCGCCCGGCGCCTGGAAGTATCTATAAAAAATTTGGTATTTTGAGTCACTGCTGTCCGGTTTAATCATAACAAACCCTCCAGAAGGAGCTGGGATGAAACGATTTTAGGCGGGGGAGGTTTACAAGTACATAATTCCAGGATAGATCCTTTGGTAAGAAGAGTCGTTTTTACCATTTGTAATATCTGATGAGCAGAAGCGGTTATCCCGTCAAGGGTTTTACCTATCCACAGCAAGACTGATATAATAAGGGCTACCCATATCTGGCTGAATACCGCGTTCATGCTCGTTCCCCAAAACGACTTTATTTTCAGGTTTTGTTTTATCCATTTGAAGAACAACTCAACCTGCCATCTTCTCTTGTATATGTCCGCTATATCCTGTGCCGCCATCTCCATATT
>JAISBK010000024.1 GCA_031266255.1 Treponema sp. | reverse complement strand
ATAAAGGACTTCACACAGGAGATAATGATTGCCCCTGTATCCCGATATTCCATTGCCATCGGTAAGATATTCGGCTCATCCTTTGGAGCAATTACCGGTATGATTGGCACTTTGATTGTGGGTCTTGTTATGAGGATCGCATTAAATCCGGGACAACTGCTCATGCTCCTCGTACTGTCGCCGTTCATGTGCCTTGCAGCCGGGGCGTTGGCTATGATCGTCATCGGGCTTATCAAGAGCAACAGAATGGCGAATGTTGCGGTTATGCTTGTCACCATGCCGCAGATGTTTCTTTCCGGTGCGATTATCCCCATCAACAATTCCAGCGGCGTGTTGTTCGTTTTAAACCGCATGATGCCGATGACCTACTGTCTCGATTTGGTACGTGCGGTCGTATACGCCGGTACGCCGGAATATGAAAATGTTGTTTTGTTCAACCCGGTGGTGAACTTTGCTGTCATTGCGGTACTGACAGTGGCTTGCCTAATTATAGGTACATTTTTTTTCGTGAGATCGGAAAAGAACAGATAGAGTGAAGGAGAGGTAATGAAAATGGAATCTGTCGTGCAAACAAAAGACCTGTGTAAAACATACGCAGGTAAAAATGCGGTGAACCATGTGAATATCAATATTAGCAGGGGGGATATTTACGGCTTTATCGGTGAAAACGGGGCGGGAAAAACAACATTCATGAGGATGCTCTGCGGCCTTGCCGCACCCACAGGCGGTACAATGCGGCTTTTCGAGAGTACCGACCTAGAAAAACAGCGCAAACGTATCGGCGCGGCTATTGAGAATCCTGCAATCTATCCGGCCATGACCGCAGAGCAGAATTTAGAAGTGTACCGCTTACTAATGAGTATCCCCGGCAAGAACATTGTGCCGGAACTGCTTGACTTTGTAGGGCTTAACAATGCGGGAAGAAAGAAAACTAGGGACTTTTCCCTTGGTATGAAACAGCGGCTGATGATTGCTGTTGCTATGATAGGGAATCCTGATTTGCTTATTTTAGACGAACCGATGAACGGCCTTGACCCTATGGGTATCAAAGAGCTGCGCGATCTGCTTTTGAAGCTAAACAAGGAGAAGAAACTGACAATCGTACTATCCAGTCACATTTTAGACGAGCTTTCCAGAATGGCGACCTGTTACGGTGTTATTCACAAGGGCGATCTCATTGATGAGTTTTCTTCTCAGGAACTGGAACGCAGATGTCGCCGCAACATAAAAATTGTTGTGGACAACCCGGACAAAGCGGAACACCTGCTAAGAACCGCCGTTAGTACAAATTTCAATATAATGGCGGATGGCGCAATTGTTTTATACGATCACCTTGACGAGGCGGCCCGTATCAACCGTATGCTTGTTTCAAACGGACTTTCCGTGTCGGTTCTCGCTTCCGGTGAGCAAAATCTTGAGGGTTATTTCATGGATTTGATGGGAGGAAAAAAATAATGAACGCCGTAAAATCAGAGTTTTACAAGTTAAAAATCTCCAAGCCCTTTTACATTTGTCTGCTTGTCTGCGCCGCCCTTGTCGCATTTTTCGGCCTTTCCATACAGAGGGGTGATGTCAGAGCCGGTGGGATTGACGCAGACAATATCAGCGCCGTATCGCTGATTGAACAAACGCTCGATTTACCGTTTCTGTCGTTCCTCTTTGTAGTATTTGTTTCGCTTTTTGTGTGCAGCGAATTTCATAACGGTACTATAAAGAATTATGTCTCCAAAGGCGTGAATCGCGTTCATATTTATCTTTCAAAACTTATTGTCTGCGGCGCAGCGGTTTTGACGATGTATGCTGCCTTTGCTGCGCTTTTAGGTATCATGGGAACCATACTTTGGGGATTCGACCCGCAGGGCGCCACTGTTTTTTCCAATATGGCGGTGATGATAATTAGCGAAGGATTATTAATGCTTGCGTATTCGGCGGTATTTGTGCTTGTTTCCATGTGGACCCGCAACGCCGCCATGTCTATCGCGGTCAACATCTGCATAATATCCTTTCTCCCAACAATTTTGAGAGCAAGCAGCTTTATCTTTGGTGGCGGTATCATGCTGGAAAATTATTGGATTTCAACACATATTGCCGCGCTTGCCTCGCTGACACCGGAAAGCGGCGTTGTGCTGCAAGGTGTCATTATAGGGTTATGTTACTTGGCGGTCGGAACCATTGCTGGAAGCGTCTTGTTTAAGAAGATAGATATTAAATAAAAATCAACTGATACAAGAGGGTGATTCCGTAATCAGTCGGCTTGAAAAAATATGGGAAACAAGGCAAAATACCTTGTCTTATAAAATTCTGGGAGGAAATTATGGAAACAGACTGGTATCTCAATTCCCGGAACACGTAGCTTTACATGATTAAGATATGGAATAAGGAGCAATATCCATGACCATCAAACGGCAAATGGTTATTTCCAATGTACGCACGGTTCTCGTAACAATATTCGGATTGTTTTTGGTTACTTTTGTGTTAGGAATTGTGATGAATACAATGCGCGGCGTCAATTTTGAAGAAGAACGTGCCATGCGGGAAATGGTCCGGCAGGAAATGGAAAACGGGTATCAAGGCCCCCGGATATTCGGCCCGATTTTCATTGTTTTTTTTGTTGCCCTTAGTGTCGCGTTTATCAGTTTCATAAACAACCTGCTCAACTATCGTCTGGTAAAAAACATTATCCGCCCTTTACAGCCCTTGAGCGAGGGAGTCAGGCAGATTCATGATAACAACCTCGGCTTCCGCATAAGCTATCAAAATGACGATGAATACCGCCCGATCTGTGATGCCTTCAATGAAATGGCGGTGCGGTTGGAAGAATCCGCGGCGCAAAAGCGGCAGGACGAAGAAAACCGGCGGGAATTGTTGGCCGGAATTTCCCATGACCTGCGCACGCCCCTGACATCAATAAAGGGATATATTGAAGGGCTGGAAACCGGAGTCGCCTCCATGCCGGAAATACGGGAGCAGTATTTGACGGCCATAAAGAATAAAGCCGTTGATATGGAATATATCATTGAACGGCTTTTCCTTTTTTCAAAACTCGATATGAATGAATTTCCCCTTACCCTGCGGCGCGTTCCCCTTATGCAGGTGATCGCAGATATGGTAGAAGAAGTTGCGCGGGAATACGATCAACGCGGTCTTACCATACATATTGCGGAGACCCGCCGGGATGTATTTGTCCTGATCGATACGCTTTGGCTCCATAATGTATTTATCAATATCCTGGAGAACAGTGTCCGGTATAAAAAAACGGACCGGGCTTCCATGGAAATAAGCGCCGATACGGTGAACAACGCTGTTTTTCTTCGCCTTGCCGATAACGGCCCCGGAGTTTCCGCCGAGGCGATCCCTAAGTTATTCGATGTTTTTTACCGCGCCGATCCGTCCCGCAACATAAAAGGTTCCGGCCTGGGTCTTGCCATCAGTAAGAAAATAATTGAACGTATGGGCGGTGATATTCACGCGGAGCTGCCTAAAGAAGGTGGTCTTGCGATAATTATCCGGCTGCCTATTGTGGAGGATGCACAACAATGAATACAAGCAGAAAAATATTGATTATTGAAGATGACAGAGACATTGCCAGGCTGGAAAAAGATTTTCTGGAAATAAACGGTTTTGAGACTGCCATAGAGCATGACGGCATAAAAGGAGCGGAATGTGCGCTTTCAAATGAGTTTGCGCTTATCCTGCTCGATCTTATGCTTCCCGGCAAAGACGGTATAACCCTCTGCCGGGAGATACGCGAAAAAATCGATATACCCATCATTATGGTAACCGCCCGTGGCGAGGAGGCCGATAAAGTACGCGGCCTGGGGCTTGGCGCCGATGATTATATCACCAAACCATTTTCAATGGTTGAATTGGTCGCCAGGGTAAAAACCCACCTTGCCCGTTATGACCGGCTTACCCAAAGCGCCGACCGCTTAAAAAAGACCGATGAAATTGATTTCGGCTGGTTTCAAATCAATCCGGCAACCCATCAGGTTTTGGTTAATGGCAGTGAAATCTTTCTGGCCAATAAAGAGTATGAATTGATTTATTTCCTTACCAGCCACGAAAAAATAGTATTCAGCAAGGAACAGTTATACGATAAAATATGGGGTGAAGATATGTATGGGAACATAAAAACGGTAGCGGTGCATATCAATCACCTTCGGGAAAAAATTGAAAAAAATCCCGCTAATCCGCTGCACATACAAACTATCTGGGGTGCGGGTTATCGGTTTATGGCTTAATACGATCATTAATGGAAGGGGCGAAACCCCGATTTCCCCTTGGGGTGACAGCCCATTACCTTATAGAGAGAAAACTCAGAGATTTAGCATTTGATAGAGAAGTTCTGGTATTTCCCCGTGGGCTTACGGGGCTCATGCTGAACCACATCAACCCGGGCGCTGGGAGGGCCTTGATGAAGCCATTGGAGAAAAGCGGTCTGTTTTTCCGGCGGACCTTCTGACCATATCTCTACCGTTCCATCGCTTCTATTCCGAACCCATCCTACAAGACCAAGACTACGGGCCTCATGGACGGCGCAATACCGAAATCCCACTCCCTGTACCCGGCCCCGAATACGGGCAGAGAACGCCCCGCCCGCTCCTTCTTTGGCTTCATTCATCGGTTATCCATAATCTCTCTTTGAGCCTTACTACACCATATCTTATGATAAAAAAGAAAACCCCCCGGGAAAAGGAGGTGAGGAAACCCGGGAGGCAAACTGATAATACGGATATTGTTTAACCAAGATGCTAACAGCTAAAACACTTTGTATGCCGGTGATGAAAAAAGGTATGTAATACCATATCATCAGTAATTCTAAGTTACCCATTTTTTTGCATAAGGTCAAGGGTTTAGCGACTATTACCCGCACTTCCGAATTCAAAATCTAAAGTGGCCATCCCCAAACAGAGACAAGAAGAATGGCAAAAAAATCAAAAAATACTTCTCTATTGACCCTCTACAACGGTGATGGAATGACTCTAGGGAGAGAAATACTGACCACAATACAGGCCTGCTTAGTAATTATACCGATGAATTTAGTAGGATAATCCAGGGACGTTAATCAAAAAATATGAAAACCGCTATACATACGCGTTAAAACCTATTGGTATATACCTTCAAACTCATCAACCGTGGCAAGAAAGACTGTTACTATGGCAGGATCAAAATGTCCTTCACTACGATACTCAATGATTTGTACCGCCTCATCCTTCGAGAAGGCCTTTTTATAGGGTCGTACTGAACGAAGCGCATCGTATACATCCACAATCGCCATGAGCCGTCCCTGCAAGGGAATGGCCGTCCCCTTAAGTCCCCGAGGATACCCGGAACCATCCCATCTTTCATGGTGAGTTCCGGCTAGAATCTTGGCATGTTCCAGAAAGGCTTTTTCCGACGTACTCTCCCCTATCTTTTCAATAACCTGCACCCCAAAGGTAGTATGCTTTTTCATCTCTTCAAACTCTTCATCGGTGAGTTTTTCCTGCTTAAAGAGGATACGGTCTTGAATGGCGATTTTGCCCACATCGTGGAGTTGGGAAGACTGTAAAAAGATATCCTCATCCCAAGTATTGATTTCCTCCTGATACACCCCGCGATGTTTCATGGCCCGGACCAATATCTGGAGATAGATACGAGTTCGTTCAATATGCCCGCCGGTAATCGAATCTCGGGATTCAACCAATTCTGCCACGGTCTTGAGAATGGCATTCTGCAGCCCTACCACCTCCCGAGTCTTATCCCACACCATCTGTTGCAGGTTGGTATTGTACGCTTCGAGTTCTTTTTTTTGGGATGCCACCAAGAGATGCACTTCAATACGTTTGACTAAAAGTGAGGGAGAAAAAGGCTTGGTGATATAATCAACGGCACCCAGGGATAAGCCTTGCAACTCACTGCCGTCGTCGGTTTTAGCGGTCAAAAAAATAATCGGAATCGAGGCAAATTTTTCCTGTTGCTTGAGGATTTTAATCACTTCATAGCCGTTCATCTCTGGCATCTCCACATCCAGGAGAATCATATCCGGACTTACCTTTTCAAGAAGCTTGAGCAGTTTAGGTCCAGAAGGAACGGTAAACACGTCGTATTGGTCCATTAAGGCATTTTTGCCTGTGGTTAAATTAACGATATTATCATCTACCAGTATAATTTTTTTGCGTTCAGTTCCCATACTTCGATACTCCTTGCTTAGGGATTATTCAGGAAAACCGATAAAACAGAAAATACCCTGGAGATTAGTGCTGTTCATCAGTTAAAATAGTCTCGATCACGGCAAGCGCCTCATCATAATCGGACAACAGAATATGCCGAGCTATCACTGCAATGCTCCTGTTTACCGGCTCACCCCAATGTTCCTGTTGCAGCCTGCCGATACCTTCATCCACTTTTCCCACCTCAAACCTATCCAGTGCAGCTTTCAATGCCTCGAGTTCCTGCACTAATACCGCCCGATCCATAGCCTCTATCCCGGCCCCTTCCTCAAGGGATCCCCGCTGAGGGCCATAGACTTGTAAGGCATGGTTGATACCGTCAATGAGTTTGGCCAGGTCTTGAAGGAAAGGGCCGTGGTGTTGCTCCATATAGGCAGTATCCCCGGCTCTACCCGCGGCTTCTAGGGCCTTGGCCTGTTCAGAGAGGGCCTGTGCCCCAATGGTAGCCGCGGTACCCTTGATCGAGTGGACATAGATGGTATACAACTCCATATCCCCTGCTGCTATACAGGCGTTTAACTGATCGATCTTTTTAGTATTCTCTTCCTGAAAAATTTCCAATATCTCCCAGTAGATGTCCAGAGAACCCCCGGTCAGCATAATACCCTGGCTCACTGCTACACCCTCAATAACAGGCAGTCCTGGATCTCCATTTTCTTCGGATACCGCGGTATCCACTGCAGGAAAAGGATAGCTATTGTCCACAGAAGAATCTCCTTTTTTATACGATTGATATTTTTCCTGTTTTGTTTCAGGGATCCATTTTTGTAATAGAGCATTTAAGCGGGCGATCTCAATAGGTTTGGAAAGAAAATCATCCATACCGTTCTGTAGAAACATTTCTTGTACCCCAGATACCGCATTAGCAGTCAAGGCGATAATAGGGATATTTTTATAGTAGCTTCGCTTACCTTCAAGCTTCCTGATAATATCGGTGGCTTCAATACCGTCCATTTCTGGCATCATGTGATCCATAAAAATTATATCATAGGTGTTCGTTTTTACCAGTTCAATCGCTTCGGCGCCACTTGTACAACTATCTATCTGCATCTTATAAGGGGCCATAAGACCTTTGACAACTTTTAGGTTGGTGATGATATCATCTACCACCAGAATCCGGGCAGTAGGGGCGATAAACCGGACTCCGGTTTCCCGGGGATCTCTAGCCTGGTTACCGAGGTGATTGTTCAGAATATCTGCAATTGAAAGGATATGAGCCGGCATGGCCAGGGTACAGATATCCATGCGGCTCAATTCCGCACCATAAGCTATCATCACCACCAACTTTGCTGGCATACCCAGCCGCTCAAGGAGCTGCTTAGCCCCTTCATACAAGACCTGAGAAACAAAGATATAAGAATAGGTATGCTTCTTAAGGGCATCATGAAAATCCGATTGTACCTGTACTAAGGCAACCGGTACCCCTAGATTTTCAAGACTGCGGATAATAGAAGAGGTATAGGGATTGGGGAGGGCATAGATGAGAACATGCTTTTCCAGGGGATTTTCCACCACGGCAAGTTGTTCAGGGCTGTCTATGATCTGGGGTATGAGGATGGTAAAGGTACTGCCTTTACCGTATTCGCTGGTAAACGATATCTCCCCGCCCATGGCTTCGCAGAGGTTTTGCGTGATGGCCAAGCCCAAACCGGATCCTTCGATCCCACGGTTTTTTTCCTTGTCAAACTGAACAAAATCACCGAAGATTTTGGAAAAATTCTCTTCTTTAATACCAATACCGGTATCTTCAATCTCAATATGCAGTATCACATACGCTTCATCCTGGATTTCTCCGGTGATAGATAAGGTAATCGACCCTTTTTCCGTGTATTTAACCGCATTGTTCAAGACATTCAAGATAATCTGACGGATTCGTACTTCATCACCGGTGAGCTTGTTGGGCAGATGAGCATCAATATTGACGAGCAGGATAACCGGCTTTTCAGTGAGCCGCATCCGAATAATCGTTACAATATCATTAACAACCGAAGCCAAGAGGTAATGGGTCTCCATGATCTCCATTTTACCGGATTCTATCTTAGAAAAGTCAAGAATATCGTTTATGATAGAAAGGAGATTCGCGCTTGCCTGCTTGATACCCGTAGCATATTCGTATACCTCTTGGGCAATTGGTTCCCGCAAGATCAGTTCAGCCATACCCACAATCGCGTTCATGGGGGTGCGTATTTCATGGCTCATTTTAGCGAGAAAATTCGACTTGCTCTTGTTTTTTTCGTCGGAGGTAATTTTATCGGCGTATAAACGCAGGAGAAAATAACATAAAACAGCCACCAACACCATACCGAGACCTGAAAGTATAATCGCCATCTGGTATACGTCCCGGTAATAACTACTGGTAGGAGCCACCATGCCAACATACCAGTTATTAAAGAGTCTTCTAAAAAAGGCAATACTCTTTATCCCCTGCATATTGGTAAAGGTTATCCCCGAAATCGTACTGTTTTTCTTAATGGCCTCGGTAAGCCGTGCATATTCAGAATTTATAGAAGGAAACGAACGATCCTGCCACTGAGGCTCGCGTCCGTGAAGAACGATAGTATAGGTATTATCAAGAATAAGACCGTAACTACCCTTCCCAAGATTCGGTTCTTTTATAAAACCCAACATATCGGAGATATTGATATCTACGGCGAGGATTCCCATAAACCCTCCGGCGTCATCCATCATTTTTTTCGCTATCGAAATAACGAAATTTCCAGTCAGGGTGTCCACATACGGATCAGTATAGACAATCTCCCCATTTGCTGCATCCGCGGCAATATACCAGGGCCTGGTAGCGGGATCATAATCATCCTGAGAAATCCAAGTAAGCCCATTCAAAAAACCTTCCGGGATCGAGCCATAAATCCTGATAAAACCGGTTACCTCAGGATCACCGCTTTCCCTATTCCAGCGGATGAACTGTTCAAGTATCCGGTTTATATCATCGTAAGATTTTCCTTCCTGGATCATCTTTTGAAAGAAAAAACAAGCGTTTTTTAAGAAAACCCCCGCATGGTTTAACTCTGCCTGGATTTTGAGTTGCGCAGATGCTAGGGCGTTTTCTCCATTAATATGCAACTGAGTTTGGACAATACTACTGCCATACAGATAACTAACTACCACCATGATAGCAAATGCCAAAATAACAAACAACAGCTGCTGATAGTTAAGCTTAATAATATTCCGTAATTTCATGTTGAACCAACTCCTAAGCTTGTACCAAACTACCGTTGTCAGCCACCCCCTTTAATGGCACTCAGTCCTCAAAATCAGTACTTAGGTCTTAAAATGCCCCACCACAAGTTCCATACCCTTTACGTTCTTGATGGTTTTTTCCACTGCATCTGAGACCATTTTTGAACCCCCTTCTATTTCGTCAAAACCAGTTACTATTTGTTCCATGTTTTGCTGGATCTGCCGGGAAGAATCTTGCAAGAGATTGATGGTAGTAATCATGGTGTTATTACCGGCGCTCATTTCCTTAGATCCCTTCCGTACATTAGCGGTCACTTCGTTTACCACTTGCAGGGTCTTAAGGATCTGAGAAGACCCTTCCTTTTGTTCGTTCATGGCTTGCCTGACTTCCCGCACAATAGCATCGGTCTTTCCAATACGCTCTGAAACCCTGGTAAAGGCACTTTCCGAATCCTTGGAGGTGGTAACCACTTCTGCGATAGCCTGCTGCACCATATTGATTTCTTCCCGGATATTCTTTGACTGACCGGCAGAGGTCTCTGCCAGCTTGCGTATTTCGTCGGCCACCACCGCAAAACCTTTCCCGGTATCTCCCGCGTGCGCCGCCTCAATCGCGGCATTCATGGCCAAGAGGTTGGTCTGGCTGGCAATGGTGGATATGACCTTGTTGGCTTCCAAAAGGGCAGCGGAACGTTCCGCAATGAGTTCGATTTTCTTCATGGACTCGATCTGCGCGCCTTTGCCCTTTTCCGCCAGGGAAATGAGTTCGATAAACTGATCCGCCATTACATTGATTGACGTACTAACCGATGCGATATTACCCACCATCTCTTCTATTGAAGTTGATGCGGCGGAGATACTGTCTGCCTGTTCATCAATAAGCTTCTCCATTATCCTGATATTAGCGGCAACTCTCTCTACGGCTCCGGCAGAATCCTTCACCGTATTTACCTGGGTGTCAGATTTATCCTTGACTATATCAATATTGGAAGCAATACGAGATACGGCATTTGCAGAATTCTGGGCGTTCCGTTGCAGGTCTTTTCCTAATTCGAAAAAATGCTGCTGAAATTCCTTGATTGCACTGATATGCTTGGAAAGATCATGACAGAGATAATTGATGAGTCCTGCAATAACCCCCAATTCGTCAATCGAAGCAATGGTAATCCGCTGTTTCATATCCTTTTCTTCCAAGGTAATCCGTTCAAGCTCCTTGATAATCAAATCATAGCTGCCTACGGCGGATTTACCCTGTTCAAAGGCACACACGAGAGCCATTACCAGAAATATAATCCCACTGAGCACGCTTATGGTCAGGGTTTTCGAGAGAAGGACCCTATTCCCCTCAGCAGCGGCTCTATGCATGAGTAACGTACATCCGATACCCAGGATCACACTCCCCAAGATCATAACAGAAGGAACCATAATCAACTTACGGTATTGTCCTCGTTCCTGCAGATCAGGGGGATACCGGGTAATTGATTGGGTAATCAGAAATACGCTTATCTGGTTATCGGTTTTCATAAAGACAAAGACCCCGCATACCAGGGCAAAGGCCAGGTGGTACAGAAAAATCGCCCCTTTCTGATCATTTATCCCCAGGGCCGAAGCAAAGGGAACAAGAACCGCCGCATAAAAGAGCCCTCCTAAGGCATAGATACCAAAACTTTTTAACCCAACCCCGCCGATGCTTTGCAAGCGCTCACGATGCTGGTTTAGATCTTTCCACTGGGATTTCTGCAACTCTTCTCCCAGGATACTTCCCAACTTAAAGAAAAGCACGGCAACCAGGATAAGAAAGACAAGGCCAAGCCCAACCACGACCGCTAAAGACCAGCTCTGAGCAGCCCCTGCATCCCTTAGTATCAGAACAGAACCCAGTACCACCGCAATCTGTACCAGTGCAGTACCAACTGCAAGGGTAATATACGACCGTTGTGTTTCATTCATCGGAAACCTCCATGTTTTTTGGTTTTACATGGCTCTGTCATTCCCCGACTAACCGTCCCTGCTCTATAAAAAGGAAACCATACTCGATTATATCTACAAGGAATTACAGATTTTTCATGAAAAACTTGATAAACCATTATATTCTACTATTAAAAAATGATTATTACCGACCCTTATGAACCAGGGCAAGAACAACCCATTCAACTTTCGTTGAGTTTAGTATAGCCCATAAGAAATGTCAAGGGAGGTTTTGGCTCACCCGAACATCCCTGTTGCATAAATAAACTAAGAAAACTATAATAAGAACAATCCTACCAAAATGAGGAACAGTAATGTCTGATAAAAAAATGGTTATGATTGATGGTAACGCCGCTGCAGCGTATGTGGCCCATGCGCTCAGTGAAGTAATCGCGATTTACCCAATTACTCCATCAAGTCCTATGGGAGAGCTTTCGGATGAGTTTTCTGCCCAAGGCCGGAGAAATCTGTGGGATACGATCCCTCAAGTTGTCGAGATGCAGTCTGAGGCTGGTGCCGCAGGAGCAGTACATGGGGCTCTGACCACCGGTGCTCTTAGTACCACCTTCACTGCTTCCCAAGGCCTCTTGTTGATGATTCCGAATATGTACAAGATCGCCGGGGAACTGACTTCTACGGTGTTTCATATTGCCGCTCGAGCCTTAGCGACCAGTTCTCTTTCGATCTTCGGGGATCACCAAGACGTGATGGCCTGTAGGCAGACCGGTTGGGCTCTTCTGGCTTCTAACAGTGTTCAAGAAGTGATGGATCTGGCGGTAATCGCTCATGCAGCTACGCTGCGTTCCCGCGTACCGTTCCTCCACTTCTTTGACGGCTTCCGGACGAGCCATGAGCAGCAGAAAATTGAGGAAGTACCCTACACGGTGCTGCGCGAGATGATCGATGACGAGCTGGTCCGAGCGCACCGGACCCGGGGGCTTACGCCGGAAAAACCCGCGATCCGGGGAACCGCACAGAATCCTGATACCTACTTCCAAGGCCGGGAGGGGGTGAACCAGTATTATGATAAGGTTCCTGCCCTTGTCCAGGCAGAAATGGACAAGTACGCCAAACTTACGGGTCGGGCCTACCATATATTCGACTACTTCGGTGCTAAGGATGCGGAAAAAGTGCTGGTGATCATGGGGTCCGGCGCAGAAACCTGTGAAGAAACCGTGGAATACCTGGTGGCTAAGGGCGAAAAGGTAGGGGTCCTCAAGGTTCGGCTTTTCCGGCCTTTTGATGCCGCTGGATTCGTCAAGGCCCTGCCTCCTACGGTTAAGTCTATTGCGGTGCTCGATCGTACTAAAGAGCCTGGTTCCCTCGGAGAGCCTCTTTACGAGGATGTGGTGTCCGCCTGCGGCATCGTAACTCAGAATGGAAAAGCTCCCTGGCAATCCCAGTTCCCCACCATTCTTGGGGGCCGGTATGGCCTTGGGTCTAAAGAATTTACCCCCAGCATGGTCAAGGCGGTGTTTGACAATCTTTCCGGGAAGCATATCCCCAATTTTATAGTGGGTATCAAGGATGATGTCCAAGGGAAGAGCCTTGATTACGATGAACATTTTGTAATTCCTGAAGAAGGCATGAATGAAGCTATGTTCTATGGATTAGGATCCGACGGTACGGTAGGGGCAAACAAAAACTCCATAAAAATCATCGGCGCTACTAAGCCGGAGCTGTTCGCCCAGGCCTATTTCTCCTACGACTCCAAGAAATCCGGAGGCTTCACCATTAGCCACCTTCGCTTTGGAACAAAGCCCATCCGTAGGCCCTATCTCATCACCAAGGCGGACTTCTTGGCGTGCCACAAGTTTTCCTACATGGAGACTCTGGATATGCTGGCTAATGCTAAGGACGGCGGAACCTTCCTCCTGAACAGTCCGTACAGTGCAGCAGAGGTCTGGAGCGAAATACCTGTAGAGGCCCAGAAGCGGATCATCGCTAAGAAGCTTCGGTTCTTCGTGATCAATGCCGTAGAGATAGCCCGCAAGACCGGTATGGGGAATCGGATCAATACGGTGATGCAGGCTGCCTACTTCAAGATTTCCGGGGTATTGCCCGATGCACTGGCCGTGGAAGAAATGAAACACTTCATCGAGAAATCCTACGGTAAGAAAGGGGTGGATGTGGTCCAGAAAAACTTCGCCACCGTGGACGCTGCCCTTTCTGCGGTAGAAGAGGTCAAGTACCCCGCCACTGCGGACAGCAAACTCCACATGAAAAAACCCTTTGCCACGGCCCGGAATACATGGATCCAGGAAACCTTAGGTGCAGTATCCATTCAGGAAGGGGATAAGCTCCCGGTAAGTAAGATCCCCGAAGACGGGACCTTCCCCACCGCCACCACCCAGTACGAAAAACGGGCGGTTGCCGAGCGAGTACCTTCGTGGAATCCTGATGCGTGTATCCAGTGCGGTAACTGCGCGGCAGTTTGTTCCCACGCGTGTATCCGCATGAAGAACCTCACCGATGCACAAGTGGCAGCCGCGCCCCAGGGTTTTAAGACCACGGCAATCAAGCCCAAAGCAGTGGAGGGCAAGAAAACCTGTCTTGTTATTTCCGCAGAGGACTGTATGGAATGTGGGGTCTGTCTCAATATCTGTCCCAAGTCCAAAGATGCTTCCAAACCCCAGGCCCTTTCCTGGAAGTCCTATGCTGATGACCCGGCGTATCATGCTGAACAAGCTGCTGCGTGGGATTACTTCCTCACCCTTCCTGAAGTTCCCGCAGAAGAGTTGAACCTCTCTGCAGTCAAGGGTTTAGCGTACAAGCGACCGCTCTTCGAATTCTCCGGCGCATGCGGGGGTTGCGGGGAGACTCCTTATGTGAAGCTCCTTTCCCAGCTCTTCGGTGACCGGGCGGTCATCGCAAACGCCACAGGGTGTTCGTCCATCTACGGCGGGAACCTTCCCACCACCCCCTACTGTCAACGGGCAGATGGACGGGGGCCGGCTTGGTCTAACAGCCTCTTTGAAGATGCCGCGGAGTTCGGCCTGGGGATGCGGCTCACCAGTGATAAACTGGCGGAACATGCCCGGGAAGTAGCGGTCCAAGCCAAAAAGGAAGGCATCCAGGGAAACCGGATCGATCAGATACTCGCCAATGCCCAGGCCGATGATGCGGCCATTGAAGAACAGCGGAAGTGGGTAGATGAACTGAAGCAGACCCTGGCAGGGGAAAGTAAGCCAACCGCGAAAATGCTCCTTTCTCTAGCCGACCATTTCATCAAACGTTCCGTATGGATCCTGGGAGGTGACGGCTGGGGCTATGACATCGGCTACGGCGGACTTGACCATGTACTTGCTTCAGGCCGGAACGTGAATATCCTCTGTATGGATACGGAAGTCTACTCCAATACCGGCGGTCAGATGTCCAAGGCAACTCCGGTAGGAGCCATCGCTAAATTTGCCGCAGGTGGTAAGGACATCACCAAGAAGGACCTGGGGGCTATGGCTATGAGTTATGGGTATGTGTATGTGGCAAAAGTTTCCATGGGGGCTAACATCGCCCAGGTGATCAAGGCCTTCCGGGAAGCGGAGAGCTATGACGGTCCCTCAATTATCATTGCCTATTCCCACTGTATCAACCACGGGATTGATATGAGCCGAGGCTTAGAGCAGCAGAAGGCTGCGGTTACCTCTGGCCTCTGGCCGCTGTACCGCTACGATCCCCGGCTTAAACAGGAGAATAAGAACCCCTTCCAACTTGATTCCAAAGACCCCACCACCAGTCTGGAAGACTTTATGTACAAGGAAGTGCGGTTTAAGAGTCTCAAGGCAGCTGATCCTGAACGGGCTACCGCATTGCTGGCCAAAGCCAAGGCTCAGACCGAGCGAGTGCTGAAAGAATACCAGTATCTGGCGGCGCGGCCCTTCTAACCGGCCATTCCCCGAAGCAAGGGTGGGGGCCTGGGAGTTGCACGGTGTATCCATAAACTCCCCGGCCCCCATTCTTTTTAGTTCCACCACACCAGCCAAACAAAGATCGCCGAAGCGGTTATCGTAAACGTGGGTGAAATTATCACGGGTGAATCACCTATTTGCAAAAAATTCTTGACAAAAAAGCTAGAAAGGGCTAGGATTATATTAAAATATAGACAGAAGACTTTTATGAAGAAAATAACCTTAGATGAAAGTAATAATATTAATATAAAGGAATATAACCAATTTAATGCAATCGTAAAACCTATAAATGATACCATGGATATTGGTTATTTAGTTGCTATAAATCTTGACTATCAAGACAGAAATACAGTTAATAAAATTAATCGTAGTAATACGAGTTTTATTCCAAAATATAAATGTATTACAAACATTCAAGATTACCCTCTATTGTCATAAAATATAAAAATTGATAACATATTGATAATAGGATGAAAAAAATGGCAAACCAGGTATAAATAACACGCTTGCAATTCCAGAACGTATATCATAGTAAAATTATCAGGAGGGTATTAAGGAATGAATGACTTAATTGTCCAGAGAAATAACGATTTAGTGGTGAATCCAACGCCGAGATGTGCCTGTATTTTGGTATTGGACACTTCTGGCTCCATGTCAGGTCAACCCATCAATGAACTCAATCAAGGTGTCATTCAGTTTATTGAAGAAATCAAAAACGATGAATTGGCTCAATATTCAGTTGAAGTTGGCGTTGTTACTGCTGGACCAGATGTACAACAACAATTGCAAATTACCCCTGCCCATCTTATTGAATTAGCACATACTTTCAGTGCTGGAGGTGGAACACCTCTTGGTGAGGCTGTAAACTTGGCCTTGGACCTGATTGAAGTAAGAAAAGGAGAATATAAAAGTAAGGGGGTCCCCTACTATCAGCCTTGGCTTGTACTTATGAGCGATGGTGAACCAACAGATGCTTGGCAGGACGCAGCAACCCGGGCACGGTTGATGGCGGATAATCGAAAATTGGTAGCCATGCCAATTGGGGTAAGCGGTGCCGATCTTAATAAATTATCTCAATTTTCAAATAGACCTGCAAAATTATTGGCAGGTCTTAAATTTAGGGAATTCTTTGCATGGCTTTCTGCTAGTATGGCCCGTGTTTCAATTTCCGGCTCTACAACCGCAACGGTTAAGCTTCCACCAACTGGCAGTTGGGATTCAATATGAATTCCAACTACTGATAAGCAGGAGATAATGACGCAAGTATTTGACAAATTTGGTCAATCGAAACAGTTTGAAAAACTTATTGCAAAACCAGGAGGTGAAGGAAGTGTTTATGTCTTGGAAGATAAACCGGGTACTCTTGTAAAGATATATCATGCTGACAAACTAAACGCAAATAGATATGAATATCAACAGAAAATCGATACTATGGTGAGTATAAAAAACAATTTTGAAAGTATTGATGTATGCTGGCCCTTGATAAGCATCTATAATTCTTTAGGACAATGGATAGGCTATGCTATGAAACGAGGATTTGGTTCACCTATGCGTTATCTGGCACACGGGGTTGCGTATAAAAAACATTTCCCCAATTTGAATCGTGTTCTTCTATTGCAATTTTTGTTAAGTTTTCTTAAAAACATAGAAATACTTCATTCAAAAAATGTTTTTATAGGAGATTACAATTTACTTAATTTTTTATGCAACAAAGGCAATAATAAAGTAACGATGATTGATTGCGATAGTTATCAAGTTACTATAAATGGAAAATATTTCCCCTGCCCTGTTGGAAGCCCTGATCTGACCCCGATAGAACATCACAATAAGAATTTTAAACAGGTAGTCCGCACAGTGGCAAGTGAAAATTTTTCACTTGCTATAATTCTCTTTGAATGTCTCATGCTTGGACGGCATCCTTATGATATTGTAGGAGGGGATGACCCGGTAACAAATTTGCGTCAAGGCAATTTCCCTTACGGTAAAGACAACAAGGAAATTCCTCAAGGACCTTGGTACCATATCTGGAGCCATATACCATACAGAATAAAAAGTTTATTTATTCAAAATTTTACAGAAGGTGTAACTGATCCTAATAAACGGCCAGGAGTTCGTATGTGGTATCAAGAGATTTCAACTTATCT
>JAISBK010000199.1 GCA_031266255.1 Treponema sp. | reverse complement strand
GTCTCGGTTACGGAATGAATATTGGCGAACATCTGTTCAATTGCGGTGGAAGATTTGGAAACGCTGTCGGACTGAACCGTAATATGATCATGCAGGTTATTGCCCCTGGTCATGATCCGATCTATGGCAACGCCTGAATCCTTTACCGCTCCGGCCTGGTTTTTCACCTGTTCCTTGATACCCTGAATATTAACGGTTATCTGATTGACTTCCGCGGCGGTTTCGTTCATGTGGGCGGAAAGGTCAATCCCCGTATCGGAAAGCTGAGCTGCCTGCATTTTGATAACACTTATCAGCTCCTTCATTTTGTCAAAGGTCAAGTTGAAAAAATCCGCCAGTCTGCCGATCTCGTCCCAGCGGCGGATCGTAACCCGTTTAGTCAAGTCCCATTCCGCGGCGATTTCTTTAAGCATATTCTCCATCCTGCCCAAAGGCCCAAGCGTGGTCCCAATAACGATATTGATGATGATAAAAATCAAAAGGATCACCAGCAGGGTCAAAAGGAAGATCGCGGTCATGGGGGATGATAAAAACATCGAAGCGGTAATGGGCATAAAAGCCGTGATGTACCAATCAAGGAGGGGTATTCTGCCGACCGCTGTTTCCTGGTTACCGGAAAGGAAGGTAGCTACCTGGGTCCCTTCAAGGTTTACCGCCCGTGAAACGATCATCTCCCCGACCGTCCCCAGAAAATCGTCAAGGGAAACCTTATCTATCAGGAGTTGATCGTCCGGCGCTCCGGTTATCTCGTTCTGCCGATTAAACAGGTAGAGGCTCATGCTGCCCCTTAGATCCGTATAGAGGGAGTCGATGAATCCGGTAAGCTCTATGCCGGTTCCCACGATGCCGATGGCCCGCCCCTGGGAAAACACCGGTGCGTTGATCCAGAGCAAGGTTTTTTTAATATTGTCGTTATAGTTAATGTTAAAATTGTACCGCTTGGTCTCGTAGAGCGTCATGTTGTACCAATAGTCATCAGGATTATGGGGATCAAGGGTATACGCATAGGTATCATCGGAATAGAAGCGTTTGTCGTGGTCGTTTATCCAAAAAACCGAGTTCCCCCTGAAGGCGCCGCGGTATCCGGCAATTTCCTCAAAGGCAAGCCGCTCCAGGTCCGGGTCTTCGGGCCGCAGAAAATAATTTACGATAAGCGGCGATCCCGCCATTTTAAGAGCGATGGCTATTTCCGAATTAACCGACGCCTCCAACTTGAGGACGTTGGTTTCAAGTACCCGGCTCAATTCAAGGGCGGCGTTTGTCTGGACAATCTGCCGCAGGGAAAAGAAAAAAGCAGCGGTTCCCGCTCCCGCGATGATCAGAAAGAAAAGAGCGGAAAACCCAAGAAACCGCCGCTTGAGTGAACCCCTCTTTACCACAATTTCTTTCATAGTACACTCCTTTTATGATACTATCATATAGGATATTTTTAATCAATCTTGCAAGTATCTTAAAATTTTATAGACATATACTCAAAAATAGAGTAAATATAATATAGAACTAGTTGCAAATTTGGAAACAGCTACCCTAGATAGTACTATAGCATTATAAAAAATTAAGATGAGCGTCTATTGAGAGAGACCTATCTTTGAGGAGGGTTTTATGTCAATACCTATAAAACGTATCGAAAGAGCATTCATGATCAACATGCTGTATAATGAACAGATTCCTATCATTTACCTTCATAATCGGGAAGAATATACCTTAAGAATCGAAAGGTATACTAAAGACAAACTCTATTTTAAATCGGATCGTCCGATAGGGGACTTGGTAATCGGCAAAACTGTTGATCTTATCTTTAAGTATAATACCCTCTCTATCTCCTTTACCGTGGAAATGAATGCCTTAGAACAAGGCATCAATGTTCAGGAAAACCATTTTGTGGGGAACATGCCGGAATTCCTATATAAAGACCTAGAGAGGTCCTATAGCCGGGTAAGCTTTCCCCAGGATATTCAAGTCAAGTTTGCCTTAACAGAGGATCAGTACATCCTTCCCTTCCCCCAGTCAAGTATGATTGCGCCCTTTGAGGAAACGGATCCTGCATTGGATAGAGCTCTCGAACTGGATACCCACGACTTTAACGGAATTTTGGCTGCTTTGGATCGGTGGATCAAGGATTATGCCGACGGCTGTAAGGTGGTACTTTTTAAGGAAGGAGTTCCGGTAAGTTTTGAGGAACAGCTTATCGCTAAAAAAGGCAAGTCCTTATTTCTCCCGTCTATGAAAGAGCAGTTCACACATCCCCCTGGCTATCCCGAAAAGTATCTGATAACCGAAGCTTTGTTTAAGGAGTATCTCAAAAGTACGGGGGTAAATCCTGCCTATTTTGATAAGGCCATTGCTCATTTTTTTGATTCTAAGGCGAAAGGTGGCATTTATGCGGATCTGTGGGTTCCGCTCTCTTTTCAGAACTATGTGATTGGCTCTATTCGGGTGTGGATAAAAAAAGCAGAACGAGCCCCCTTAGACCATAACGTCCTCGTGCCTCTTTACCGCTATGCCCAAGCCTTGGTTTTTGCCCTCAAAGAGGAAGGTTATTTTGAAGCCTACCGCATCAAAGACGCCTTCATTACTGCCACGGGTATTGATATAAGCGCAACAGGGCTTCGTTTTGCCTATCTCCAATCATCCATTACTGCATCTTTGACGCTGCAGAGTAAGATTGCCCTCAAATTGCTTATGCTCAAGCGTACTATCAGCGTAACCGCTCAAATAGTACGCTCCTACAAAAAAAGGAATATGGTTTTCTTTGGATGCAGTTTCCTGGATATAACCCCTGAAGACATGCGGTTTCTTTTTGAATGTATCTACGGCACCCCGTTTACCGAGCCTGGCGCTTCACTTCTATCCGGTCATGTATAGGCAAAGTAGCGCTGGGCGTTTCTAAAGGAAATATCCCGAACCATATCACTGAGAAAGGGGAAATGCGAGGGAATTTCTCCTTCTTCCGCCCAGGTACCCAGGATATTGCAGAGGATCCTGCGGAAGTATTCATGCCGAGGATAGGAAAGAAAGCTCCTTGAGTCGGTAAGCATCCCCACAAAACGGGAAAGCAGTCCAAGGTTCCCCAGTACTTTCAACTGGTTCTCCATACCGTCCCGATGATCCAGAAACCACCAGGCAGAACCGAGCTGCATCTTACCAGGGATTCCATCTCCTTGGAAAGAACCCATGATGGAACCGAGGGGATACAAATCTTTGGGGTTAAGGCTGTAAAGGATGGTCTTAGGCAATTTCTGCCGAGATTGGAGGAGGTCTAAAAAGCACGCCAGATGTTCTGCGATCCGATGATCGTGGATTGCATCATACCCGGTATCAGGACCAAGGGCCTTAAACGCCTGGGAATTGATGTTTTGCAGTGCCGCAAGATGCAACTGCATGACCCAACCCCGATCATGGTACTCAGATCCCAGAAAACTCAGCATAAAGGTCTTGTAGGATTCAAGGGAACAGGCATCCACCGGTACTCCGGCAAGCACCTTGACCAAGGTTTCATGCACCTCTTTTTCCCATTGGGAAAAATCCCCGGTTAACCCTTTGCTTCTGTCTTGGATGAGTTCAAAGGGGATGTATTCAAGGCCGTGATCCGATGCCCGACATCCTTGGGCATCGAATATATCCATCCGGCCCTTAAGTACTCCTAGGAGATCCTCCAAGGACCTTATAGTCGTACCCGCCACAGTGGCCAGCCGGGCTATATAGGCGGCAAAACCCTCTTTATCAATAGCAATGACCTTATCCGGCCGGAATGAGGGAACCACCTTGGTTTCTGTTGCCTGAGCAGCGGCAACTTTTTCATGCCATTCCAGGGTGTCCGCAGGATCGTCAGTGGTACCTACCGCGTACACTTTAAACCGTTTGAATATGCCATACACGGAGAACTGGGGATCCTTGTGAAGGATTTCATACGTCGCTTTCCATATCTCCGGCGCGCTGTCCCTATTTAGGAGTTCAGCAATATCAAAATACCGCTGGAGTTCTAGGTGCGTCCAATGATACAACGGATTTCCCATAAGATGAGGAACGGTTTCCGCCCAGGCAAGAAACTTCTCGTAAGGCTCTGCATCACCGGTAATAAACCGCTCATCAACACCATTGGCCCGCATGGCTCGCCATTTATAATGGTCTCCCCCCAGCCACACCGCTGCCAAGTCGGGGAACCGACGATCATCCGCAATCTCCTGGGGGCTCAAGTGGCAATGGTAATCACATATCGGTTCCTCTACCGCGGCTTCATGGTAAAGCCTTTGAGCGGTCTTCGTCGTAAGCAGAAAATCCCTATCGAGAAATTTTCTGTCGGGATAAGATTTCATACAACAACCTCCATTGCTACTGGGATACATTTTATGGATCAAACCAAGTTTCCACAGGGATCCGTACAAGATTGACAAAATGGCCGGGATACCGGTTCTTGAAATTATTGAACGAGGTTTCCTCGGCACTCTCAAAGACCGCAACCTGAAAATTACCGTATTCATTAAAATACGGAACCAACACCGCTACATGGAAATGTTGGCGCATCCGAGGCTTAGGGTCTTGTTCGTTATTTATTGATGCCAGATAGAGGGTTCCCGGCTCATCAATAGCTAGGGTATACAAGAGGGGGTGGATTCCTTCAAAACTAAAACCAGCGTTCAAGAGAAAACTTGGATAGGATCTAACAGAAGTTCCATTCCGGTTCCTTTGGATTATCGAAGCAAAAGGTCGGTCTTGTACTTCGATTTCCTCAAGTTTTCCAAATGCAGGGGAGCGAAGGATGGTTCCTGCCTGAGAAGCCAGATTACGGGTCCAATCAAGCCCAAAAAAGGGATCCCGTGCTTTTTCATAGATTTCGGTCAAGGAAGAACCCCGTTCTCCAAAGGGTTCTTTTAAGGGAGGAATCGGGAGCCGGTCTCCAGTAAGGGGCCGCAAGATGCCATCTACTACCCATTTAGCAAAGCCGGAACAGTTAAGTCCTGGAGCTTCCTCCTGGATTTTCAAAGTATTGATATACACATAACGACCTTCAGCGTCCATGGCACCGTCGTCTTGGAAACCCAGTTCTGGGAGTCGAGCCCGTAGGTGCCCCATAAAGACCCGCAAATCCTCGTATCTTGTAGGCTGAGGATCAAAATAACGACGGGGAAATTTATTTCCCGCGGTACTCAAGACTTGTTCTACTGGAACCACCATAAGCCGCTCAAGGCTATAGGGAAGGGGTACGGAACGGGCTACATAGGCATCGTACAATACCACATCCATGAGACACCGGTCTTCGGCAAAAGGACGAAACTGGACATAGGTATAAGGATCACTGCGTAGGAAGACCCGGATCCTGCTGGGACTGCCGTCCTCTTTTCGGCGGGTCAGAATCCAGGATCCTTGAGCCCAACCAGGGTATGAACCGTTCCATTCTCGGGCAAGCACGATCATAAATTCATCGTTACCAGCCTCAGCCCGAACCTGAATCCGACTTCCTCCTGGTAAGGTATGTAGAAACGCTTTTTGGTTCAAAACCCTATCAGAAGCCTCGGTAAACCAAAAATCTTTAAGGGATATCCTTAAAGAAACATCATCTTCTATTTTCTGAGTAGGAAGGTCTAATCCCTGCAAGGATATTACCGATCCCAGGAACAACAAACCTCCTAGTACTGCACTTAGGTAACCTGTTTTGAAACACATCACTTTACAAATATCGGTTATTAATATAGAAAAATACAAATAAAGATATACCTAAAACCACATCAGTTACCCCTTCCCTGGGTGAAACAAAGGATCGCTTCAAGTACCCCCCCTGCAACTGATAGGGCCTTATCCGACACGGTAAAACAATGGGATTCCTCGCACCGGGGATCCACATCTCCCACTTTCATACCCCTAGTAACCGGAATCCCATGAGGTAGGATCCCCCGCACTATACCCCCTACCTTGGCATACATAGGGTGGCCCGAAACCATAGCCGCCAGTTCCCCCTTTTGTATCCTGTCTCCAATATTCCTCTGTGGTTCAAATATACCCTCTATAGGAGCACGGAGCAGCCGCTCAAGGGTGTATCCCCCAATATCTCCAGGAATCCCCGTATTGGGTAGCGCTGAGCCCTGGGTAATGACCCGGCCAAGCCTATGACCGCGCATGGTCTCAATCACCGCATGACAATCAATCCCTGCGGTAAACCCTGGACCTACCCCAATTACCACCTTTGCATCAGCTATATGGGTACCAAGATTTCTTTTTGCCATAATCCCATCAACTACCACATCAGGAACAAACCGTTTTACCACCTTCCCTGCAGGATCCACAAAAACCGGGATATATCCTGCGGCAAGAGCATCCTGCATGGCCGGTTCATCTTGTACCAAGAGGGCATGAATATCCTCTACGACTGCCTTTCCCTGTATAACCGCCTCGGAAAAAGAAACGGTTCTACGAACCGCGGTTGGAACGGCAATCTCGGTCATTATGACCGTAAAATGGGCATGAAAAAGCCGTAACGCGATACCTGATGCAATATCCCCGGCGCCTTTGATGATAACCAACATGAAGACCCTCCTTTTTCTTTTTGTAATAATACGACATACTCTATCTATAGTACTATGCTTTGGTCTACAAAACGTTTTGGTTCTTTTAGTTTTTACCGTGAAGTCCTGAGTATTGCCTTACCCGTTATGCTGCAACAACTCATCATGAGTATGGTCTCCCTCATCGACAACTTCATGGTTGCCGGATTGGGAGATATCAGCATGGCTGCGGTGAATGTCGCCAACCAGCTCAACTTCATCTCCATTGTCATTATCAATGCGGTCTGCGGAGCCGGGGGAATTTATCTCGCCCAGTTTAAAGGGGCGGATAATGCCGACGGGATGCAACATGCCTATCGATTCAAGGTGATTTTCTCCTGCTCAGTATCATTCCTGTACGGTATCCTTTGCTGGGCTATTCCAGAACAGATGTTAAGGATGATGACTATGGGTAATGAGGCGCAAGAAGCTATTGTTACCATTGGTGCAAGATACCTGCGACTCACGGCTTTTACCCTCTTTCCCATCGCCATTTCCATGTCTATCGGAACCTCTTTCCGGGAAATAGGGCGCCCCAAGATACCCTTGGTAATTTCTGTATTTGCCACCGTGGTTAATACTACAGGGAACTGGTTTCTCATCTATGGAAACCTGGGAGCTCCCCGACTTGAGGTATCAGGAGCGGCTATAGCCACCATCATCGCCCGTTTTTTTGAAACCGGGCTCTTCCTCATCTACATGCATACCCAAAAAACCTCTTTTTTTGTGGGTTTCAGTAAGATCAGCGCGATCAATCCAGGGCTCATCCGGGAAATCCTTACAAAGTCCGCCATGATGTTCCTATCTGAAGCATCCTGGATCAGCTCCGAAACCATTATGACCGCCCTCTACAATGGTAGAGGTGGAGCTGAGGTAGTAGCAGGTATGGCTGCAGGCTGGACCATTGCAAACATCTTTTTCCTGCTCTTTGGGGGAATTTGGACTACTACCGCAGTAGTGATCGGAGGAACCCTTGGTGCGGGCAAATTAGAGGAAGCCCAGATCAAGGCTGAATGGATCAAATCAGGCTCTGTAGCAGCGGGGTGTATTATCGCCATTTTGGGGGCTCTAGCAGCCACCTTGCTCATACCCCTGGTATTCAGCAATTTGACCCTGGCAGCTCGAAGTATCAGTCTAGGGCTCGTATATGTTATACTGATATACCTTCCCCTATGGAGCTTACTTAACGCATTGTTTGCCATCTCCCGAGCCGGAGGTGATACCGCCACCGGTATGTACGCGGATGTTTCGGTAAATACCCTCTTGTTTGTACCTGGAGCTTTCATCTTGGCCTTGGCCACTACTCTCGATCCAGTGCTGATGTTCGCGCTCTTAAAAACCTCTGATCTGGCTAAATACGCAGTAGCCCGGTATTTCTTCAAAAAGAAGCGGTGGGTTCGAAATCTCACCAAATAGACGACAGCATAAAAAAAGCCCCTACAATGGGGACTTCTTTCTTCAAGAGGGAAAATATAAAAAAGCCTGGCGACGACCTACTTTCCCGCTCCTTTTAGGGGCAGTATCATTGGCGTAAGAGGGCTTGACTTCCGTGTTCGGAATGGGAACGGGT
>JAISBK010000139.1 GCA_031266255.1 Treponema sp. | reverse complement strand
GCTTTAGGGATTTTCGTTTAATTCGTGGATTTCTTTAAGACCCCGTAACTTAAAGGTGGCTTTCTCCTGAATTTGCCGAACCCGTTCACGGGTGATGCCTAAGAGTCTGCCCGTTTCTTCCAGGGTTAACGGGCCTTCACCGGCCAGGCCAAATCTGAGCTGCATGATCTTCATTTCCCGTTCAGAGAGACGGGAAAGAATTTCCTCCATGGTCTCTTGAAGGGTGGTGGAAAATGCCAGTTCAAACGGCTCGGCCAAGGTATCATCTTTAATGAGATCCGCCAAACGGGTAAGGTTACCGTCATCCACAATGGTATCAAGGCTGGTGGTTTCCTGGGAGAGTTTCACAATCTCCTTCACCTTGGCAATGGGTAACCCTAAATATTCGGATAATTCCTCATTACTCGGATCCCTGCCTAGATCCTGGGTTAACTGCTTGGAAACAAAATAACACTTTTTAATGGTATTCAGCATGTGAACGGGGATGCGGATCACCCTGCCCTTATCGGCAATGCTCTTAATGATAGCCTGCCGGATCCACCAAGTACCATACGTGGAGAAACGGCAACCCCGGGTATAATCGAAGCGATCCACCGCTTCAATAAGTCCGATGTTTCCTTCGTCAATGAGATCCAACAATGATAAACCCCGATGTTGATAATTTTTCGCAATGGAAACAACCAAGCGTAAATTGGAGTTAATCATCTTACTTTTATACATGTGGAGCGCATTATCCAGAGCAAGCCGCTCTTTCTTGTAGAGCCCTTCCTGTTCCCGTCCTTTATGTGCCTGATCCAGATCTACCAGTTTTTGGCGGATGACGACTATCTTCTGCCCAATCGACTGCTCTTCCTGGACCGTTAAAAGCGGAAACTTTGAGATCTGCTTAAAATACAACGAGAGCGGATCAGTCTCTTTGGAAACTTTTGACTTTTTGGAATTTCGCGAAGATCGAGAAGTATGAGTTGATCGGTCGGTACCAGTTGATTCTGTTCCGTCTTCCTCTACGGGATACAACAATATCCCTTTTTTCTTGGTTCCCCGTTCTTCGCGTTCAAGTGCCGATTTTGTTTTTAACACACTGTTACCCTCTTGGTGCTTTTTTATGCTTTTTTACCTAAAACTTTTATGAAATTCGAGATCCTGTCGCCAGCCTAGTCTCACCATGAACTAACTAGGTCCTCGGGGCCTTCGCAGGATCAATAGGGGTACTGCTTCGGTACACTAAAAAGAATAATTGCGGTTTTTTAGAGACTACGTCAAGCCCCAATTTACCCAATTCAGTCCCTGAAGCCACTTTATCCCCCTCCTTTACCGATAAACTTTCACAACCGCCATATACGTATAGATAACCCCCTGCTACCTGTACAATCACCACCCTTCCGAATCCACGGTACGGTCCGGCTGATACCACGGTTCCTGGGGTAAGGCTTTTTACGATCTCAGATTTCTCACCTATCAAAACCACCCCATAAAGTTTGCCGGTCATATAGATCACTTCCTTTGCAAGCACAGGCCAGCGTACGGAAGCATTCCCAGTCTTGGTCGCCGCTGCTTGGGGAGGCCCGGTACTCAAAGCCGTATTGCTTGAGGCGGTTCCCCGCTGAGTTACCGTTGCTGTTCCACTGGAAGCGATCGGTTTATCCATTCCTCTATCGGCCAGAGGAATACGAAGTACATCCCCTTCCTTTAATATATACGTATTAGACAGGTTATTAGCCACCTGTAGGGATTGTAAGGTAATCGTATAACGCCTAGCTATACCATACAGGGTGTCTCCTTTAGCAACCCGGTATTCAATAGACTCCTGAGTATTTGTCTTCGGCATGGTAAGCCGACGGCCTATTTGTAGTTTTTGCGGATCAGTAATGTCGTTCACCTTCATCAGGGCATCAACATCGACTTTATAGAAACGAGCTATTGAATAGATAGTATCTCCTCCTTGCACAACATGAACCGTTTCTTCTGCGTCGATATGCACGGTTGCATAAATACAGAACACCATAGTACATAAAAAAGGACATAAACCACCGTATCGAACGTTCATATTACCCTATATCGGTTTCTTTCTACCCTTTTTATACCATAAGAACATATATACCCCGATTTTCTCTAATACTCAAGGAATTTTCCCAGTGTTGAGGTAAATAAGTAAAATATAGTACAAATGTTTAAAAATAAACCAAACGAATAACCATTGGACATACTTATTTGTTACAATCATGGTATGAGTATTGAAATTGAACTCAAAGCCTGGGTTGCAGATCCAGAAGCCTTGAGCAACACCCTGAATGTAGGGTCATCCCCGGCCCGTTTCTCCAGGGCTTTTGTAAAAGAAGATACCTACTGGTACCCGGTTCCTGGTATCACCGCGCGGTCCTTCCCCTTTTCGGGAATCCGAATCCGCCGGGAAACTAATACGGATGTCCACGGAACCCTGACTCAACAGGTGCTGATAACCTATAAGACCAAGGAACTTCGAGAAGGCATCGAAGTAAATGATGAGCGTGAATTCAGCGTATCCGATGGGTCCATCTTTGAAGATCTCCTGAGGCGCCTTGGCTTTGAACCAGGGATAGGAAAACACAAACAGGGTCAAGCATGGGATTATGAAGGCATCACCGTGGAACTTGCCCAGATCTCGAGTCTGGGTTGGTTTGTGGAATTGGAGCTTCTTGAGGACAATACCCATGCTGAAACCGTCGCGGCTGCCCGTACCCGCCTATTAGACCTCTTATACCGCTTAGGCATTGGTACCGACCAGATTGAACCGCGCTACTATACCGAACTCCTCAAGGTCTAACGGGGTAGGTGAATTGTGCTTGTTCCGTGTTTATGCTATAGTAACAGGGTGGATACGAGTGCAAACGGAGTTTATGGTTGTTCCTAAAAAATCTTGACATCTTTGGTTTCAAATCATTTGCCGACCGTACCAAGGTAGTATTTGCCGATGGGATTACCGCGCTTTTGGGGCCTAATGGCTGCGGGAAATCCAATGTAGTAGATGCAGTGAAGTGGGTGTTAGGGGAGCAGGCATCCCGCTCTATGCGGGCAGAGAAGATGGAGGATGTCATCTTTAATGGTACGGAAAACAGGAAGGCCTTAAGTGTGGCAGAAGTAACCCTGACCCTGGCCAATGACGCAGGGCTTTTGCCCCTGGATATGCCTGAGGTGCAGATCAAGCGGCGGCTCTACCGGTCTGGGGAGAGTGAATACTACATCAACTCAAACCAGGTGAAACTTAAGGATATTCGAGAACTTTTTTGGGATACCGGAGTGGGTAAAGCCGCGTATTCAGTGATGGAACAGGGTAAAATAGACCAAATTCTGTCTTCTAAGCCGGATGAACGGCGTTATCTGTTTGAGGAAGCCGCGGGGATCACCAAGTTCAAGATAAAAACCCAGGAAGCGGAACGAAAACTCGCCAAGACCGAAGAAAACATGCGCCAAGTAGAAGGGATTGTGGGTGAGGTGAAACGGGCCTACGACAGCCTCAAGGTGCAAGCCGATAAAACCCTGCAATTTCGTTCTTTAAAAGATGCGATATTTCACTTTGAATTAGACATTCAACTACTCAGACTCAAGCAGTTCAAATATGACCGGGATGCCCGGACCGAAAAGTTCAAGCAGCGCACTGCAGAACGGGATGCGTTGCGTGCGGAACTTGATGGGGTGAACAAGTCCCTGGAAGAAAACATGGATGAGGTGAACTCCCTGGAAAAACAACAGGACGAGTACCAGAAGAACATCTACGGTCTTGCCATAGAGAAGAACGCCCGGGAGAAGGAAGCCAAACTCCTGGTGGAACAGCAGCAGGAGATCCAGGGAAAACTTATCCAGAATGAAGGCCGGGAACGAACCATTACCAGTAAGATCGAGGATTTGACCGAAGATGCATCAGAGCAGGACTATACTGTGCGGGACCTTCGTAAGCAGCTTGAGGATATAGCAGCGAATATCGCTTCCTTTGAAGAAAACATACAGCTTACTGCATCTCAGATCCGGGATAACGATGGCGCGGTTCAAAGGGCTGACGCAGAAATCCGAGGACTTGAGCAGGAACGGGCCCTACACGAGCAGGAACTGGAAGCTATTACCGATGCTATTGTGGCTGCCTTGGATGCAGGTCTCAAAGATGCGGGGTATTCTGCGGCAGAACGGCGGAATCTTGAGGCCCGTTTGATAGAAACATTAGGGGTTATCAAGACCCTCGTAACAGGCCAGGAGGCCCTGCTCCGGGATTTGGCCGAGAAGGCCCTTGAGCTTTTTGAAGCCTATCGAAAGAGTACCCCATCGTTTATTGATGAATTTCTTGCCCCTGAAGGGATCATCACCCAGAAACGGGCCTTAGACGCGGCGATCCGAGGCGCTAAAGAGGGAATGGAACAGCGGCGGGAACACATAAGCGCGCTTCGTTTGGACAACCAAGGTTTAGGCAGCAAGATTGACCAATACCGGGCAAGCCTTGAGGAACTGCGGGTGAACCGCGTACGGATGGCTACCCAGGCTCAATCCGCGGAAGAACAGGCCAAACTCATACGACGGGAACTTTCCGGTCAGGAAGCGCTGCTCAAAACCGTGCGGGATGAATTATTTCTGGATCGTAAGCGGTTTACGGAAATCCACGAGCGGATCACCGATACTGAGCAGGAACTCGCGGATATTGAATGGAAAGGCAAGCAGTTGACCGCGGAACTGGAACGCTTGGAAGAGGACATACAACAACGGAACGGCGATGTGGCGGGTAAGCAGGCAGCCATAAAGAAGGGAATGGCGGAACTGGGTAAGGTGCAAGAAAGCCTGGAAAAGATACACCTAGAACTGGTGCAGTCTGAAACAGAGATCAAGAACATTCAGGATAATTTCCGGGAAACCCATTCCCGGGATCTCATGGAATTTGAAACGCGCCTTTTTACCATTACCACCCCTGCAAGTGAACTGCGGGAAAAACTCACTGCTGCCAAGGGGAGCCTTAAGGATCTGGGGCAGGTGAATCTCATGGCCCCGGAGGAATTTACCGAGACCAAAGAGCGGTACGATTTTCTCTCCACCCAGCTTACAGACCTGGCCAAGGCGCGAGATGACCTAAAAAACATCACCGCAGAGATTCGGGCGGAATCCTCTCAGCTCTTCCTGGGAACCTATAACAAGATCAAGCGGAATTTTCACAACATGTTTCGCCGGCTTTTTGGGGGTGGTAGGGCGGAACTCCGGCTTTCGGATCCCAACCATGTCTTGGAATCGGGGATTGAAATCTACGCCCAACCGCCGGGGAAGAAACTGGAAAACATCAACCTCCTCTCTGGAGGGGAACGCTCCATGACCGCAGTGGCGTTGCTTTTTGCCACCTACATGGTAAAGCCCTCCCCTTTCTGTCTGCTTGATGAAATCGACGCGGCCCTGGATGAGGCGAATGTGAACCGGTTTGTCCAAGTGCTGCGGGAATTCGGCACTACCAGCCAGTTTATTGTCATCACCCATAACAAAAAGACCGTCATCGGTGCAGGAACGCTCTTGGGGGTAACTATGGAAGAGTCGGGAATCACCAAAGTCATATCGGTGCGTCTTGAAAACGAGGATTCCTCCAACGCCGGAGTTGCAGCTCCCCCTGGAATGCAAGCTTATGAGGAAGAAGAAGTGGAGCCGGAAGCAGGCCGGGAACTCCCGGTGGGCATAGACGATCCTGCCCTGGTAAGTGAGACCGAGCTTAGACCCATCCGCGCTGCCCGGGCAGGAGCATCTGCCGAGGGAACAGTCGATACCGAACATTCCCGGTACCCGCATCATGGCTAGTTCTACCCGGGCGTTGCTGCGCCATGGTTCAACCCTCTCATTGCTCACCTTGATTTCCCGGATCCTGGGCCTTATCAGGGAAATGGTCAAGGCCAGTCTCTTGGGAACCAGCGCGCTCTCAGATGCCTTTTCCGTGGCGTTCTTAATCCCAAACCTGTTCCGCCGGCTCTTTGCCGAAGGGTCCATATCCGTTGCTTTCATCCCTACCTTTAAAGCATGCCTTCTGGAACATGATCGAGCCATAACCCGGGAATTCCTCTCCAGTGTTTTTACGGTCTTGATTAGTTTGGTAAGTCTGGCAGTACTGATAGGGATGCTCCTCACCCCGTGGATCGTGCCCTTTTTCGGGATAGCATTTGATGAGACCTGTTTCTTGACCAGGCTCATGTTCCCTTTTTTGGCCTTTGTCTCGGTGGCCGCGTTTTTTCAAGGAATCCTCAACAGCGTCCATAGCTTTACCCCTTCAGGGCTGGCGCCGATCCTGCTCAATCTGCTTACTATTATCTGCGCCTTTGCCCTCAGCGCCTTTACCGCCAATCCTGCCCGGGCTATGGCCCTGGGGATTCTTTTGGGGGGATTTCTCGAAGCCGCGATTCAACTGCCCTTTGTCATACAAAAAGGGTTTAGGTTCTCCTTTACCAGCCTTAAAAAGGCATTCCAGAACCCTGGGCTTAGAAAGGTACTCAGGCTGATAGGGCCGACCATCATCGGCATGGCCGCGTATCAGATCAACGACCTGGTTTCTACGGCCTTAGCAGGAAATGCGGGGGAAGGGGTGGTGTCCAGTCTCCAGTACTCATTGCGGCTCCAGGAACTGATCTTGGGGGTGTTTGCCGTTTCCATGGGAACGGTGCTCCTCCCGGACTTGGCAGAACATGCCGCCTCAGGGCACTGGGAACTGTACCGTGAGCGGCTGGTCTCGGCACTGCGTATCATCGCGCTTATCACCATCCCGATCACCTTTTTTTTCTTGGCTCAAGGGACGAATATCATACCCTTACTCTTTCGGACCAATCGTTTCGGTGCAGATTCAGTGCGCTTGACCCTTGCGGCCTTTACCTTCCACATGCCGGGGCTTTTTTTCATTGCCCTCAACCGTATCCTGGCCCCGGCCTTTTATGCCCAAAAAGATGCTAAGTCTCCCACCTTGGCAGGACTCTGTTCTTTTGGGGTAAATATCCTCTTGGCCGCATTGCTGGTCGGTCCTCTGCGCGGCGGGGGGATAGCCTTGGCCCTTACCGTGGCCAGTGCGGTAAATACGGTTCTGCTCTTTTACTTTCTCAGGAACAAGCCCCGGATGGCCTTGTGCAAGGTTCTTGCTTCGGCGTCAGTCTACGCTCTGAAGCTCATCCTCTTTTCGAGTATTGCAGTGATTCCGGTCGTATGGATGAATCCCTTCCTGGCTGCCTGGTGTGCAAACCGGGGCAGGCTGTTTTCTTACGGGCTTCCTCTGTTCATTACCGGCATAACCTATGCGCTCCTGGGGATGTTGCTGTTATGTATCAGTAAAGACAGGCAAATCCAGGGGATATGGCGGGTCCTTACCCGTCGAGGTAACGCGCCTGGTTGATTATATAAGCTCGATACGAGTATAGTGATCTAAAGACGATTTCAACACTTTAGCAACTAAACGTAGGGTAACAAGCTGCCCTATGACGAGGAGATTGTAATGCACACAAGGTATAGCCATTCAGACTACGAAAAAAAGCCGTATGCCGGGGAATCTGAGGAAGAGACTGAGGAAAAAGCTGCGGAACCAGGGCCAGACCCGCTATTGCATAAAATGCTTAAAACCCGGACCGTCTTGCTGTCCGGGGAGATAAAAAAAGATTTGGCCGAACGGACCATCCGGCAGCTCCTGCTCTTGGAGGATATGGGGGAAGCGCCTATCCGGATATTTATTGATTCCCCTGGAGGGGACGCGGATGCCGGGTTCGCCATCTTCGACATGATCCGTTTTATTAAGCCGCCGGTGTGGACCATTGGTATGGGCCTTGTGGCCAGCGCCGCAGCCATTATTCAGCTTGCCAGCCCCAAGAATCAGCGGGTTGGTTTACCCAATAGCCACTACCTGATCCATCAGCCCCTTTCAGGCATCCGGGGAGTTGCTACGGATATTGAAATTCATGCCCGGCAACTGGATAAACTGCGGGAGAAGATAAACCTCCTCATCGCGGCAGAAACCGGCGCGCCCTTTACCCAGGTGGAAACGGACACGGATCGGGACTATTGGATGAACGCGGAAGAAGCGGTTCGCTACGGCCTTATCTCCCGGATTGTATCCCGCCGGGACGAGCTGTAACCTTGTATCCATTCCAGGTTATGGGGAGTGAGGAATCATGCAGGAATTCTTACAGGTAAGCATCGGAGGCAATACGGTACAGCAATGGCTCTGTGCCGTGGGCTTCATAGTAGGGGGCTTTCTGGGAGGGAAGCTTTGCGCACTGCTCCTCTCCGCTATAGTAAAACATATCTGCCGTAAAACAGCCAGTTCCCTGGACGATAGTATCGTAGAAACCTCAAAATCGCCCCTGACCTGGTTGCTTACTATTGCCGGTATTGGTTATGGCATCAGCAGCGTGAAGTTGCATGAAATCCACCAGCTTTGGATGGACCGGATCCTGGCATCCCTGATTATTGTGGTCCTCGCCAGGACCATAGCAGCCTTACTTGATCTTTTTATAGGGCGCTATATCCCGGAAAAAGCCCCTGATCTGCTCTCGAAAAGAGAAACCGATATTCAGCCCCTGCTCAGGAAGATCTTCAGAACCCTGATATGGGTCATTGCAGGAGTACTTATCCTGCGAACCTTGGGCTACAATGTCAGTGCCCTTATGGCCGGTTTAGGATTGGGAGGTGCGGCCCTGGCTCTAGCTTCTAAGGACACCCTGTCCAACTTCTTCGGTTCTATTACGGTATTTGTGGATCGTCCTTTTTCCCTGAACGATAGGATTAAGATTGCGGGCTATGACGGGATTATCACTGATATGGGTATCAGGACCAGCAGGCTGCGAACCATGGAAAACCGCACGGTGATCATTCCCAATAGTATTTTTGCAGCCACTCCGATTGAAAACATCACCGCCGCGCCGAATACCAAGGTGAGTCAAACCCTGATAATACAGACCAAGAGTGGCCAAGAAAAAATCGAACAAGCCCTGGTACTGTTGCGGGAGATAGGCGCTACCGTTGAGGGAACCGATGGTAATCCTGCAGCAGGGCTGGCTGCGGTCAGTGGAAGCACCTGTCAGATTACCTTCATCTTTTACCTTGCCAAAGACGCGGATTATATAGCGACCCTTAATGCGGTTAATCTTGCAGTACTCCGGCGTTTTGAAGACGCGGGGATTTTGTTGGGTTAAGCCCTTCCTAAGCCTAGTATGAATAAACCAGTACCGCTCTCCGCAAAACCCGAAGACAAGGTCCCGATAGGCTTCCTAGCCAACATGGGGAGGATCTGCTACCGGATACTTTGGGTTCTGGTTTTGCTGTTAATTCTTGTGCTTGCCGGGGTAACGGCCTATGCCTTTTTGTTACGAACCCCTGGGGCTCGTCCCTTGTATACCCTCCCTACCCGGCTGATTCCGGCCTTTTCCTCAAAGGCTCCCCAAGGACAAAGCCCAGCAGACGGTATATTCACCGGTATTGGCCGGTTTCGGGTAGTTACCGCAGATGCCCCGCCCATGACTATTGTCATTTCCATTGCCTTTCCCTACAATTCAGCGGATCGGGCGTTTACCGAAGAATTGGATGCTAAGATCCAGGATTTCAGGAACATCGCCTCCGCGTATTTCAGTGCCCATACTGCAGTAGAATTGCGTCAAGCAAACGAAAGCCTAATAAAAGCAGAAATTGTGCGTCGGTACAACGGCATACTCCATCTGGGACAAATAGAAGTATTATATTTCAATGATTTTATGATAATCGAATAGAATACGAATTTCTATGCGTTTATCCTGCCGATACCTTGATCAGACACGCTATTCAGTGGTACTATGAAATACCAGAAAGGTATGATTAACAAGGAAAAACTATGAAACGACTCCTATCATCGGTTATTATTCTTGGCTTGCTGGCTCTTGCACCAGGTTGTAATTCCAAAACGAGAGGAAACAGGGGAATACCTGCCCTTGGCGCCGCAGAATCGGATAACCCTATAGCGGTTATCATGAACCACTATGCAGCGCGAACCTTTACAAACGGCGCGGTAACGCAAACTGAACTCGATCAGATCCTCGCAGCAGGCGCCCAGGCGCCTAGCGCCAGTAACCGGCAACCCTGGCATTTTACCGTAGTACAAAACCAGAACCTGACCAATCAGATGATTCCTAATATAAACGATGGTAATATTCTGATTATTATTTCCGCTTTTGATGGACAAAACAACGGCCAGGTGATTTTGGACTGCGCCCTAGCAACTCAAAGCATATACCTGGCTGCTCAAGCACTGGGTCTTGGTTCACGGATCTATACCGGCCCCATAAATACCATTAATCAGCGTTTCAAAACTGATTTGGGACTCCCCAGCGGGTACAGTGCGGTTACGCTGGTACGGGTAGGCCGGCTGCCACCCGGCATTGATGCGGTCAGCGCCGCATCTTCCAGAAAACCCTTAGACTCCATAGTAACTTATAAATAGCCCGCCGGCGGGGGTACCCAGGGCGCCTTCATAAACGCTCTATACCTGAGCCCATCGGGTTATAGTTTCTTGATGAAAAGGCTAAAGGCCTGTAAGCCCAGGATAAGTACTGCGGTAACTACAGCCCCCGCGATGCTGACCCCTAAAAGGACGGCGATCATCGTTTTACCCTTGCTGATACCCAAGACCCATCCCCCCAAGGTTCCGGTCCATGCGCCGGTAAGCGGGAGCGGTATGGCTACAAACACGGTTATCCCAAGCCAGCCCCATTTTTGTATCCCCTTATGGAGTTTCACCCGAGCCCGTTCTACAAAGCGGTCAAAAAAGTTCCGGTACCAGGTCAGGGCAAGCAGGTATTTATGCAGCGTGGAAAGGAAAAGCCAGCACACAGGACCTACCAAGGCATTTAGTACCACGGCAAAAGGGTATGCCCAGTACCAAGGTAAGCCAGAGGCTATGGCAAAGGGAATGCCTCCTCTGAGTTCGGAAATCGGCAAGAATGAGAGCAGGGCAGTCCACAACAGGATTGAAGTAGTATTCATATTATGAGATTACCAGAAAACCCAGGATCGAATCTACGCTGGTTCCTGTGACTTTGCCTAAATCGGCGTCAGAAAAAACTATTTTCTTGACGCCGTTAGTATTGCATAGTACGATGGTAATCGTACGTATGATCCTAAAAGAAAAAAGAGAAAAAAAGAGGAAAAAATGAAAAAAATGCTTTTATGCGGGTTTGCAGTACTGCTTGGGTTCAGTATAGCGGGCTGCAATAAAAACAACCGTGCCGGTTCTGGAACAGGTGTGTCATCAGATGCAAAAACCTTTACCTTAAAAATGTCTACCCAGTTAAACGAAACCAGTCCGATCGTACAAGGATTTAAGGAATGGGCAAAAAACGTGGAAGCCAAAACCAATGGGGGCATTGTCATCCAGGTGTACCCTTCCGCCCAGTTGGGGAGCGATGAAGATGTGATCGAGCAGGCGATTCAAGGGGTTAATGTGGCAGTTTTAACCGATGGAGGTCGCATGGGAAACTACGTAAAGGAAATTGGGATTATTGGTATGCCCTATATCGCGGATAACTACGATGAGATCGTGCAGATTACCCAGACCAAGACCTTTGCGGAGTGGGAGGAGAAACTGGCATCGGAAAATGGTATCCGGGTACTTGCCTTTAACTGGTATGACGGACCCCGGCATTTTCTCACCAATATTCCGGTTACGAGTCCCGCGGACTTAAAGGGCCAGCGCATCCGCACTCCCGGTGCCCCGGTATGGGCGAAGTCTGTAGAGGCAATGGGAGCAACCCCCATTGCTATGGGCTGGAATGATTCCTATAACGCTATTCAGTCCAAGTCGATTGACGGCGCTGAAGCCCAGCATACCGCTACGTTTGGCGCGCGCTTATACGAAGTGGTAAAATATATCGATAAAACAGCCCATTTCCAGCTTGTCAATGGGGTTATTGTTGGGGAAAAATGGTTTGCCCGGCTGCCTGCAGATTACCAACGGATCTTGAGTGAGGAATGCCGGGCCGCGGCATCGGAAAATGCCCGGTTGGTGGAACAGGTTGCGGATGATTACGAGGATCAGATGATTGAAAAAGGCATGGTGGTGGTTACTGCAGACCGGGATGCATTCAAAGCTGCTGCAGAAGCAGCGTATACGACCCTGGAATTTACTGCTTTGCGGGATCAAATTTATACTGAATTAGGAAAGAAATAAGGATGTTTAAAACGTATCTATACAGTCCCCGCGGTTATTTTTTGTATACTTATCCAGACAATGGGGAAAAAGTACCTAAACAGGGGAGCTCTATTCACGAAGAGCGGAGAGTAACCAGGATTGTATAGATAGTTGATAAACCGGTTATCGGTCCTGGTCTTGTACTAAGGGCTTGCGTCGGAGGATTTTGTGAAGCAAATACAAACAGTGTACCGGTGGTTTTGCAAACTCGAAGAATTATTAGTGTCTACGTTTATTGCCGTAATCACCTTTTTAGTGTTTATTTCAGCGGTAGCGCGAAGCGCCCGGCATCCCTTGAATTGGGCGCAGGACGTTTCGTTGCTCCTTTTTGCGTGGGTCGTGTTTTTGGGGGCAGATTTAGCACTCCGAAAAGCGGATTTTGTACGAGTTGATATGCTGGTCAGCCGTTTTCCCGAAAAAGTACAGAAAATCTTGTATTATGTTATGTACTTCCTGGCAATCGGCTTTTTAGTAATCCTTGTAGTTTATGGGTTTCCGTTGAGTGCCAGTAATGCGAAGCGCTTGTTCCAAACACTGGGTATCAGCTATTCCTGGGCAACGATCAGTGTCCCTGTCGGCTCAATACTCCTTACCATTACCATCGTCTTAAAACTCATCGCCCGGTGGAAAGAGAAAAAAATTGTGGTTCAGGGCAAGGAGGCGATCTAATGGGTGCGGTAGTTATTGTTTTTCTTCTGCTTTTATTATTAGGTATGCCCGTGGCCTTTGCCATCGGCGTTGCGGGAACGGTTTTCTTTTTTGTTACCCCGGATCTTCCCTTTTCTATTGCGGTACAAAAAGTCGTCAGTTCAAGCCAAAGTTTTACCCTTCTGGCCATTCCTCTCTTTGTGTTTGCCGGTAATTTGATGAACAACACGGGCATTACCACCCGGCTCGTCAAACTCTCCAATGTATTAACCGGTCACATGTACGGGAACTTGGGCCAAATATCCTGTGTACTCTCAACATTAATGGGCGGGGTGTCCGGATCTGCCAATGCCGATGCAGCTATGGAATGTCGGGTACTCGGGCCTTCCATGACTAAACGGGGATATACCAAAGGGTATTCAGCCGCGGTAAACGGAATTACTTCGTTGATTACGGCAACGATCCCGCCCAGTATGGGACTCATTATTTATGGATCCGTAGGGGAGGTCTCGATTGGACGGCTGTTTGCCGGTGGGTTCGTTCCGGGTTTCATGATGATGATCGCCCTAATGATTACGATACGTTTTACCGCAAAAAAACGAGGATACCTGCCGGAACGGGATAAACCGGCTCGTCCGAAAGAAATCGTGAAAGCGTTTGTTGACAGCATCTGGGCGCTTCTCTTTCCCGTCATACTGATTCTGGGAATCCGATTTGGCATATTCACCCCCTCCGAATCCGGGGCGTTTGCCTGTATGTATGCGATTTTTATCGGCGTAGTGGTTTACCGGGAATTGAACCTGAAAGCCTTTCTGCAAACCCTGCGGGACACGGCAAACGACATCGGCGTGATTATGATCCTCGTTTCCCTCTCCGGCATCTTCGGTTACGGCATCGTGTACGATCGTATTCCCCAGGCTATGGCTTCGTTTTTGGTCAATATCACCTCAAACTCCTATATCCTGCTGTTTATTATCATACTGATGCTGGTATTCTGCGGAATGTTTGTCGAAACCACGGTGATTGCCCTGCTCCTTACCCCCATCCTGCTGCCGGTAATCACTACCGCAGGTATTGATCCGGTACAATTCGGCCTGATTATGATGACCGTGGTTACCATGGGGATCATGACTCCTCCGGTAGGCATTGCTTTATACACCACCTCCAGCATCATGGGGTGTAAGCCCGAAGAAACCGCCCGGGAATCGGTTCCGTTTATCATAGCGGTCCTCGCGGTAGTTGTCTTGTGTATCTTTTGTAAGGATCTGGTACTCTTTATTCCCAATCTTATATTTGGAAAATAAAGCAGGATGATTGAGGCAGTTTCAAAACTCGGTTAGTTTTGAAACTGCTTTTATATATGATATTATAAGTATATGAAAGATGAATGGGAACGGCTGATTTCGCACAAGGGGATTGTTCTATTCCTTATATTTATTACCTGTATTATTGCGGGCATGGTTCTTAAGTTTACTGCGCCGATAATACTTCCTTTTACCATTGCTCTGTTTCTGGCAATGGTACTGAATCCCTTGGTCGTCTTGCTTGAGCGATGGCGTCTTCCCCGGATTGTTTCGATCATTCTCACCATAGGCCTTATCATGGCGGCTCTCTACCTCATCGGGGCGGTACTTTTCTCTTCGGCTCGAACAATCCTTACCCTGTATCCCCGTTACGAACGGCGCTTAACCGAGATTTATGTTACGTTGGCGGGTTTCTTTGAATTTTCCTATGATGAGCAGCTGAGTTTCTTTGATAATCTCTGGGGCCAGTTGGGGGTTCGAAGCCGGATCCGCGGGATGACCCTGGCTCTGTCCAATGGGTTTATTGAGTTCCTGCAGGCAGCCTTGATGGTGGTTTTATTTATGGCCTTTTTACTCCTGGAAACCACGTTTTTTAAAGAGAAAATCGATCTGGCCTTTGAGCATAAACGATCGGGTCAAATAAAAAAGATCGGTGCAGATGTGGTACGCCAGATGAGCCGGTATCTTTCTGCGAAGTTTTTCATTTCTTTAGCCACCGGTATAGTGGTTACCATCGGGTTAAGCCTTACCGGGCTTGAGTTCGCGGTACTCTGGGGGCTTATTCAGTTCATTCTAAATTTTATACCCAATATCGGCAGCATCGCCACAGGTGTCGGGGTGGTGCTTTTTGCCCTGCTCCAGTTTTGGCCTGAACCAGGGCCGGTGATCGTGACTGCGCTTATCATGCTGGGGGCCAATATGATCATCGGCAATATCCTTGAGCCTAAAATTATGGGGGACAATTTGGGAATCGCCCCTATTGTGGTACTCATGTCTTTGATGCTTTGGGGCTGGCTATGGGGTTTTGTGGGGATGATCCTGGCGGTACCCATGACGGTGATTTGCAAAATCCTCTGCGAAAATATTCCCATGTTGGAACCGGTAGCTATTCTCTTGGGATCCCGTAAGGCGGTGCTGGCCAAGAAAGCAGAAGCCCAAGCGAGAGCGCACGCAGCAGCAGGATCAGAGCCTGCTGCTCTTTAGAGAACTCGATCTAAGTGGGGTTGTCCTGCTCCTTGTGGTTCTTCTGATAGACATGCTAGAATATAAGGACTTAGAATAACCAATCATTCCAGGAGGCATGAAGAACAATGGCGTTTGCGTTGAATAGTTACCCCGTGGTGTACCGGGCAAAATTTGGACTACATGGATGGAAGGGGCAATACCTTGAAAAACCCCATAAAACCCCTGAAGAAGAAGCGGCTCTGCCCAAGGCTGAACAGGAGGCCTTAGCAGATACCCGGAACCAGTATGATGATATGCCCTTGGTAAATTATACCACTCAATACGGGGTTTCCTGCTTTGAAGGGCTTAAGGCTCTGCCTCAAAAAGACGGGGGTCTGGCTCTTTTTAGGCCGGATCAGAATGCAGCCCGTTTTTATCGGTCTATGAAAGGGCTTTATATGCCCCCTCTCCCCGAGGCGGATTTCGTGGAAGCCTGTGTGGAGACGGTAAAGCGGAATGTGGAACTGGGGTTCCGGCCCTGGTATAAACCAGAGTGGGAACAACATTTCTTTGCCGACGCGGATTCGGTTTATATCAGACCTTTCAGTTATGCTGAAGGGGGACTTGGGGTTTCCGTATCCCAGGAACCCTGGGTAATGGTGGTTACCAGCCCGGTAAGCAGTTATTTTTCCCAGGGCAATGCTGATGCGATCATTACCGAGCGGATCCGAGCTACCCCCAACGGCACGGGTTGGATCAAGGCTGCTTCTAATTATGTGATTTCCGCGCTGGCAAAACATGAAGCCAAGGAAGCAGGTTATATGGAATGTTTCTACCTGGATGCCACTTACCGGAAATACCTTGAGGAAGGTTCTTCCTGTAATGTCTTTTTTTATTTACACACTGGGGAATTGGTAACTCCTGAACTGGGGGATACCGTTCTTCCCGGGATCACGCGGGCCAGTATCATTGAACTTGCCCGAGATAAGGGAGTGCAGGTATCTGAACGGAAAATTGCCATTGACGAAGTATTTGCCCAGGCAAAGGAGTGCTTTGTTACCGGTACCGCTGCCGGGGCAACCCCCATTGAGTCCCTCACCTATCAAGGGAAGAAAGTAATGTTTAACCACGGAAAAACTGGAGAACTCACCGCAACACTGCGAGACACCATCAAAGGGATACAATACGGAACTCTTCCCGATACCAAAGGCTGGATGGTGAAGGTCTGTTAATAGTGAAGTGCGTGGGGGAATCACGTAAAAGGTGCTATACTATATAGGTAGGATATAAAACAGGGGAGGCGCTTATGAAGCGGTATAGTATGGGGATATTGGTGAGTATTTTGGTAATCAGCAGCAGCGCGGCCCAAACCCCGCACGGCAGTACCCTGTACGTGGCGGTAAAAAACGTGGCAGTAAAAGCATCGACCGAGTTTTTCGCTGCTGAACAGGGAACCTTGGTGTATGGAAATCAGGTTACGGTACTCCAAGAAAAGGGGAAATGGGTTGAAGTTCACGCGGTTCAGTCTTCCTTGCAGGGCTGGGTAGCTTGGTCTAGTTTAACTTCCAAGCGCATCATTGCATCGGGAACCAGGACATCCGCTTCGGTTCAAGAGCTTGCCTTGGCCGGGAAAGGTTTCTCTCGAGAAGTTGAAATCGTGTATCGTCAAGATCACGGGTTTGATTATGATCCTATTGATGCTATGGAAACCCTCCAGGTTTCCAAAACAAGCTTGTATACGTTTTTAACTGATGGTCATTTAGGACTGGGGGATTAAATGCGGGTAGTTCCGCTCTTCATTACCATCGGTTGTGTTGGCCTCCTCTTCCCTACCTATAGTGCGGCTCAAGGGGAGAAGGAGCCTGTTCAACCAGTTCTGGATATGAACCTCCTTCAGCAGGATCTGGACAGCGGGTTTGCCCAGTTAGACCAGGCCTTCAACCAGGAAGCGGAACTAAGCCCTGAAGAAGCGTATTACCTGGGCCGGGCAGTGGCCGCGAATATCCTGGAACAGTATACCCTCTATGGGCGTAACCCGGCATTGATCGAGTATCTGAATCTTATTTGCAGCGCCTTGGTGATCAATTCCGCTCAGCCGGTTATTTTTAATGGGTATCATGTACTGATATTGGATACCCAAGAGATCAATGCGTTTGCCACTTCTGGAGGTCATATCTTCATCAGCTTAGGCCTCGTGGAGGCAGCCGATTCCGAGGATACCCTGGCAGCGGTTATTGCCCATGAAATCGCCCATATACAGCTACGGCATGGGCTGGACCTGATGCAAAACATGCGCCTTACCCAGGACCTTTCAGCATCCGGGGTACGGGCTGCGGATATTGCGGCCAGGGGAACTCCCCTGCAAGCCCAAAGAAACCTCTTTGCCGATCAGGTGCGAGAAATGGTAAATGTCATGGTGGTACATGGGTATTCCCAAGCCCAAGAATTTGAGGCAGACTCGTTGGCCATGGACCTTTTGGCGGTTACCGGCTATGAACCGACCAGCCTTATCGAGATGTTGCAGACCCTGGAAACCGCACCAGGGGGCCATCTTGGGGGCTTCGCTAAAACCCATCCTGCACCCGCCCTGCGTATAGCCCAGGCGAAACAGATCCTGTTCCCGTACTCAGTCCCCGATACTCGTTCATTCCGTCTACTCCGGTATTATAGGATGCGTGAGTAGTACTAAAGAACCTATGACGCAAAAGAAACCGAAAAAAATGCAGGCCGCTCTGAGTATCACGGTTTCGGTGTTTTTGGGGGTGAGTGTAGCCACGGTTGGGGGATTATTTGAGTATCTGGAATACAAAACCTATGATCTCCGAGTTGTTCTGCTGGCAGAATCTACCCGGCCTTCAGATGATCTGGTGGTGGTGTTGCTGGATCAGGCCAGTATTGATTGGGCCAAGGAAGCACGGGGCTGGTCATGGCCCTGGCCGCGGCGGGCTTATGGGGATTTGCTTGAGTACATGCATACCGGCAAGGCAGCCTCGGTGGCCTTTGATGTGATTTTTTCAGAATCTTCGGTATATGGCCCTGAAGATGACGCGGCTTTTATCCAGGCTGCAGCGGAGTTCGGTAGGACCGTGCAGGCGGTATTTTTCAGCACTCAGACCGGGGAAGCCCTTTCTTGGCCGACTGATACCAATACCCCTTTGTTCAGGATCGAAGCGCCGGAAGTAGATACTTTTACCGCGCTACTCCCGGGGTTTGATCTTGCCCAAGAGGCGTCAGGAACGATCCGTGCTCAATTCCCCATTGAGGGCATTCGGAATACCGCAGGGTGTATCGGCAATATAACCGGAAAAGCGGATATTGACGGAATATTCCGGCGGGCTACGCTCTTTACTTTTTTTGATACTAAGGCCGTGCCTGGGCTTTCCGCCGCATCTTTACTTGCCGCAGGAACCTCGGAAACGATCCGCTATAACGAAAAAAAACACCGTATTACCTGGGATTCTTATACGGTTCCGGTGGATAAAAAGGGCAGAACCTTGCTCCATTTCCGGGGAAATCCAGATAGGTACATTCCTTATAGCGTTGCGGAAGTGCTCCAAAGCGCTGAGGCCTATTATAACGGAACAGAACCTCTCTTAGGTCCTGAAAATTTTACCGGAAAGTATGTGCTCTTCGGGTATTATGCACCGGGACTTTTTGATATTTGCAGTACCCCTATTTCTTCGGTGTATCCTGGAGTGGGTATACACATCACCATGTTGGATAACCTGTTGCAAAAGGATTTTATTCGAGAAAGTCCTCCCTGGGTGGGGTTCCTCATCAGCCTTACCGTGATCCTTTTGATGAGTTTCCTGGTGTTATATTCCGGCCGTATTTTCCTGGCAGTAAGCGGTTGTCTGGTGAGCCTGGTCGTGATTTCCGGTTTAGCAGGACTGGCCTATTATGCTTTGGATCTCTGGATCCCGGTGGTGGCTCCGGTAACCGGTATGTTTATCGCGTTTCTCACCGCAACCCTGTATAATTATGCCACCGAAGGCAGCCAGAAACGATTTATCAAATCTGCCTTTAGTCAGTACCTAAGCCCGGTGGTGATTGAACAACTGTTGGCTAATCCGGAACTGCTCAGTCTGGGGGGTGAACGCCGGGAAATCAGCATCTTTTTTTCTGATGTTCAGGGTTTTACTACGATTTCGGAAAAACTGGAGCCTACGCAACTCACCGAGCTTTTAAACGAGTACCTTTCCTTTATGACCGATACCATCCTGGACTCTGGGGGAACCATTGATAAATACGAAGGAGATGCGATCATCGCCTTCTGGAATGCGCCGGTGAGGTACCAAGATCACGCTGCCCGGGCGCTAGAAGCTTCTATGGTATGCCAACGACTTCTGGCGGAACGGCAGCCGTTCTTTTATAAGAAATACGGCTGTTGTTTACTGACTCGGATAGGACTCAATACCGGATATGCCGTGGTGGGGAACATGGGTTCCAGCAAGCGTTTTGATTATACCATGCTGGGGGATGCGGTGAATCTTGCTGCCCGGCTTGAGGGCTTAAATAAACAATTCGGCACCTATCTGATGTGTACCGAGACGACCTTTACCCAAGCCGGGAAGATTGGTCCGTTCTGGGGACGTAAACTGGCCCAGGTTGCGGTGGTAGGGAAAAAAGAGGCGGTTACGGTGTATGAGCCTATGCCGGAAAGGGTATTTGTCGAAAAACAAGGGATGCTCCTGCGTTTTGATGCAGCCCGGGATCTTTTTTACCAAGGCCGTTTTGCCGAAGCCCTGCCTCTGTTTCAATCGTTGGTTGAGGAGGATAAACCTTCCTTTTATTACCGAGAACAATGTGCGTATTACCAGGATAATCCGACTGCCTGGAAAGGGTTTTGGCAGGCCAGTACCAAGTAAACAGGGCTTTATGTGTAATTAATGATAAAACAACCAGGTGTATTCTTCTAGTCATGATCTCAGCATATTGAGCGGTAGAAACGAAAGGAAAAAAATGGTACCTATCCTTCACCAGGTCTTGTCGATGAGCAGACGTAGGTTTAAACGGCTTTCCACGACGTCCCCTATTATACCTTTGCGAACCGCATCAGGGATCGTGGCGTTGCTCTGTTGGGTCTTTTGTTCTGCGCTTACCGGACTTATCATCGGCAGTATGCGCGACCGGGCGCGGCTCATCCGGGATAATGATAATGAACAGATCCTCAGTGCGCTTTTTACCAGTTTCAGAGAATACGCGGATCTGGGACTTGCCATTGAATCAAGCCCGGTGCTCAAAGAACGGATCGCCGGCGTTGCGTTTTACGGCCCGGATCTTACGCTGATTTACCACTGGGGAACGGTTCCTCCTGTCTTCGATGAAAGAATCCTGGATAATCAGCAGCGAAGCCGATTTGGCCGGTATACCATCCCGGATAAAAAAGGGCATCGGGTTATCTTTATTTTGTATGCTGACCGGATGCAGGTCCCGCCTTTGCCACGCCGAGATAGGGAACCCCCTGGAGAGCATCGATATAGAATGTATGATTTTTTCTCCAACACCCGATCAGAGAGGCGGTATTGTTACATTGATATAATCCATCCTGCGTATTGGCGGGTTCGAACCTTCACCACGGTCTTGTTTCCCCTCTGCTGCCTGGGGATATTGGGGCTGGTTTTTTATATCCGCCATTTGTACCTTCGCAACCAGGAATACCGTAACCGGATTGAAGCCCAAAAAAACCTCGTGGTCCTAGGGACTGCTGCGAGTACCCTGGCCCACGAAATCAAGAATCCCCTCCTTTCCATAAGACTTCAGACCGGGATTCTGCGTAAACTCTTTTCTGATAAGGGCAAGGAAGAGCTTATCATCATTGATGAGGAGGTGGAGCGCCTCTCGGCGCTGATATACCGGGTGAACGATTACCTTAGGGAAGACGAGGGACATCGGATCCCTTTGAACAGCTACGATATAGTAGCCCAGATATCCCAACGGCTCTGCGGCAGAAATATCCTCCAGGCCGACGCCCTTAAAGAGGGTATGATCGGGATGGATCCCCATCGTGCCCGTTCGGTTTTTGAAAACATCCTCCGTAATGCCCTTGAGTCAGGGGGGCCTCCAGAGGCCATAGCCGCGACCATCACCCGGAACAACGGGACATTGGTGATCCGTATCAGCGACCAGGGAAGAGGGAT
>JAISBK010000120.1 GCA_031266255.1 Treponema sp. | reverse complement strand
AGGAGTAATTGAAAACATACGGGTATTGGGATATAGTCTGCTTGTTGGGGGTCTTATGAAAATCAGCAAAAAAACCTTTGGAATACTTTCATCAGGAAAGAAAGTACACTTGTATACTCTGCAGGCAGGGGATCTATCCCTGTCCCTCTCGTCTTTTGGGGCAAGCCTCACGTCCCTGCTCGTGCCTTCCCGCATAACCCGGAAAGAGGATGTACTTTTGGGTTATTCCACCCTAGAAGCCTATACCCATAACACGCCGTATTTCGGCGTTACCATTGGCCGCTTTGGCAACCGGATAGGGGGAGGGCGCTTTTCCCTGCATGGTACCGATTACACGTTGTATCAGAATGATGGTTCCCATACCCTGCATGGGGGCAGGCGGGGGTTTGATAAGGTCCTCTGGAAGGCCAATGCCTATGAAGAGCGGGATGGGATCTTTGTTCGCTTTGAACTTACCAGTCCAGATGGGGATGAGGGGTTTCCTGGGACCTGTAAGGTTGTGGTGAGTTACGGCCTTACCAAGTCTAATGAGGTGATTGCGGATTATCAGGCCCGGGTAGATGCCCCTTGTCCTGTGAATCTGACTAACCATGCCTATTTCAACCTTGCCGGGGAAGGGAAGGGGGACATCCTGTCTCATGAAGTAGCCATTGATGCAGAGGCTTATGTGGAGGTTGATGGCTCTCTGCTTCCCACCGGGAGATTAGTACCGGTTGCGAATGGACCCTTTGATTTTAGGAGCCGCAAGCCTATTAAACAGGATTTTGATGCAGTGCCTGGGGGCTACGATCATTGTTTTGTGCTCAATAGCGATCCGGGGAAACTGCGTCCCTGTGCTGAAGTATATGAAGCAAGTTCCGGCAGGATCCTGCGGGTGTTTACTACTCAGCCAGGGGTTCAGTTTTATACCGGGAATCAAATCGGGGTAATTCCAGGAAAAGCCGGTTCGGTGTACACCAAACAGAGCGGCTTCTGCCTTGAAACCCAGCACTTTCCCGATGCTCCCAATAAGCCCCAGTTTCCGTCGTCCATCTATGGCCCTAAGCAGGATTACCATGAAAAAGCCCTGTTCGCCTTTGATTGGTAAGGTACGTAAAATACAGGTAACCTATTAATAATGCTCATAGATAAAAAGTAAAAAATAAACGTTATTTTTTACTTGTAAAAATCTTAATATGTTATTATAATGGTAATAAATCTAGCGTTTAGTGAAGCCGGTCTGGAATGAATAGGATGCAGGGTACGACCTACTAAATGGAACAGCCGGAATGATTAGGGAAATTAAAGAGGAGATTATGGACATCCAACTTCAGGAACTTATTGATAAGATAAAAAAGGATGGAATCGAATCCGCCGCGGAAGAGGCAGCGCGGTTGAAATCTCAGGCCGAGGAACAAGCCAAGCGTATCGTCGAAGTGGCGCAACGAGATGCGGACGCTATCATTGCCAAAGGGAAAGCAGATGCTGAACGGCTGGAAAAGGCAGGTATCGTAGCCCTTGAGCAGGCTTCCCGGAATCTTGTCTTGGCTTTTAAGGGTGAAATTCAGGCGCTTTTGGATACCATTATTGCCCAGCGCTTGAAGGAATCCTATACCGAGGATACCCTCAAGGCGGTACTTCCTGAATTGTTAAAGACTTGGGCTGCCAAGGGTAGTGATGAACTGGATCTCATCCTCAGTGAAAAGGCGCTTAAAAATCTCCAGGCTTATTTTAACAATCTCCTGGCTGTTACATTGGCTCAAGGGCTGGAACTCAAATCGGATCGGAATCTTGCTGCAGGTTTTCGTATTGCCCATAAGGATGGATCTGCGTATTACGATTTTTCCGCTGAATCTGTAGGAACCCTGTTATCAGCTTATCTTAACCCACGTTTGGGGGAGATTCTAAAACAAGCAGTAAAAGGAATCTAGGCGGTGGCTTATTATTATCTCATAGCCCAACTTCCTTATCTTATATATGGCCAAGATACACCTATGTCTTCGGTTCAGTTTAAATCCCTCTGTCAATCTGCACTCAGTCCTCGGGATGCGGCATTGTTGGAACTGTGTACGTTAGATCCAGAACCGGAAGCGGTACGCCATGAGGGAGAGGAAGGTGTTTCGTACCGGGATCTGCCCATTACTACGGTTTCACCGTTTATTAATGGGTGGCGAACCTGGGAACGGGCATTGCGTTTGAATCTTGCCCGGTACCGGGCGCAGCGTTTGGGCCAAGAAGGGGCGGTGGATCCGCCGGAAGAGCCGATGGAAGCAGGGGCCTTGGCAAAGACGGCCATGGGTTTAGATTCTCCTTTGGAAGCGGAACTTTTCCTTGACCAGGCTAGGTGGAACGCCATCGAAGCCTTGCAGGGGTTTGATTATTTTGGTGTTACTACTATTTATGCCTATCTTCTGCGGCTGCTCCTTATGGAGCGACGGTCTTTATTCAGGCCAGAAGAAGGGTTTACCGCGTATAAAGGGCTTTATACCGCTATCATGGCGGCTGCCAGTGGACTTGAGTCCGGGGGATCCAAGTCCAAAATCAGTATTGAATCGGGAGAACCGAAATGACCGGAACAAAAGGAACAGTGGTCGCCGTTAACGGCAATATGGTGAGCGTCCGTTTTGAAGGCGCTGTTTCCATGAACGAAGTCGGCTACGTCAAAGTGGGAGATAAACGGCTCAAGAGTGAGGTTATCCGAATCCGGGGAGATATATCCCAGCTTCAGGTTTTTGAGATCACCAAAGGGATCACCGTAGGGGATACGGTAGAATATTCTGGAGATATGTTGGCCGTAGAAGTGGGGCCCGGTCTTTTAGGACAGGTTTTTGATGGTCTCCAAAATCCCCTTCCCAAACTGGCTCAAGAGGCGGGTTATTTTCTTGAACGAGGGGTATACCTGGATCCCCTACCCTTGGATGTGACTTGGACCTTTACCCCGGTGGTTAAAGTTGGAGATCAGGTTGAACGGGCAGATACCTTGGGAACGGTGCCGGAAGGGTCCTTTACCCATCGTATCATGGTTCCTTTTAATCTGTACGGTTCCTATACGGTGGCGTCCATCAAGGAAGCTGGGTCGTATACCATCCGGGAGACCATTGCGGAATTAAAGGATGAGAAGGGAAATCGCTTTCCCGTAGCTATGTCTTTCCGGTGGCCGGTAAAACGGCCGGTGGATTGCTATGAGGAACGGCTCAAGCCGGAAGAGTCGATGGTTACCAAGGTTAGACTGATTGACACCTTCTTCCCGGTGGCTCGTGGGGGAACCTATTGTATCCCCGGTCCGTTTGGGGCAGGTAAAACCGTACTCCAGCAGATCACAAGCCGTAATGCAGATGTGGATATTGTGGTCTTGGCGGCCTGCGGGGAGCGGGCTGGAGAAGTAGTGGAAACCCTCAAAGAATTTCCAGAACTCACCGATCCGAAAACAGGTCGTTCTTTAATGGAACGGACGGTGATTATCTGTAATACCTCTTCCATGCCTGTAGCAGCCCGGGAGGCTTCGGTGTACACCGCGGTAACTCTGGCGGAATACTACCGGCAGATGGGGCTTCATATTCTGCTCTTGGCGGACTCTACGAGCCGGTGGGCTCAAGCCATGCGTGAAATGTCGGGTCGCTTGGAGGAAATCCCCGGAGAAGAGGCGTTTCCAGCATACCTTGAATCTACCATTGCCAGTTTCTATGAACGGGCAGGGTTAGTACGGCTGCGAGATGGGTCCATAGGTTCGGTTACCATAGGGGGAACGGTAAGTCCTGCAGGGGGTAACTTTGAAGAGCCGGTAACCCAAGCAACCCTTAAAGTGGTGGGGGCTTTTCATGGACTTTCCCGGGAGCGTTCAGATGCCCGCAAGTACCCTGCCATTCATCCTCTGGAGTCTTGGTCTAAATACAAAGGTATTATCGGGGAAGATAAGGTGGCATACGCCCATAGTTTTATGTTCCGAGGTAGTGAAGTAGAACAGATGATGAAGGTGGTGGGTGAAGAAGGAACCAGTCTCGATGACTATGTAATTTACCTCAAAGGGGACTTCTTGGATGCGGTGTATTTCCAGCAGGATTCCTTTAATCCTGTAGACTGTGCGGCAATTCCCAACCGGCAAAAGCATACCTTTGCCATCATCCTCAAGATATTGGCCTCCCAGTTTACCTTTGCAGATAAAAATGAGGCTCGAAGTTGGTTCAATCGGCTCAGACAGCGATTCCTGGATTACAATGGGACAGAGTGGGAAAGTGAGCAGTTCAATGCCCTACAAAAGGAGCTTGAGGTTGCGGTGGCTGAACGATCCCAGGGGCTTGATAGGGCGGCGGAGCAATTCCTGGCGTAGGATACAGAGGGAGGATCAGCAATGAACAAGGTATATAGTAAGATTGAATCCATTACAGGGAGTGTTATCACCGTCAGGGCTGATGATATCCGGTATGGAGATCTGGCAGAGGTGGATACCGTATTCGGTACCTCTTTGGCGGAGGTGAACCGTCTGGAAGGTAACTTGGTTTCCCTCCAGGTATTTGCTGGAGGCCGGGGTATTTCCACAGGTGATACGGTGCGGTTTTTGGGACGTTCGATGCAGGTGTCTTTTTCTGAAAATCTCATGGGTCGGGTTTTTTCCGGTTCAGGAGAGCCGAGGGACCGAGGTCCAGCGCTCCATGAAAACCTCATCTCCATTGGGGGGCCATCGGTAAATCCTGCGCAACGGATCATCCCTCGAAGGATGATCCGAACGGGTATTCCCATGATCGATCTATTTAATACCCTGGTGGTTTCTCAAAAGTTGCCTATTTTTTCGGTCTCCGGGGAACCCTACAACGATCTTTTGGCCCGGATTGCGATGCAGGCGGAAGTTGATGTGATTGTTTTGGGGGGCATGGGGCTTAAATACGATGACTACCTGTTCTTCAAAGATACCCTGGAACAGGGGGGCGCTCTTTCCCGGACCGTGATGTTCGTGCATACCGCCTCAGATCCTACGGTAGAGTGCCTTATGATTCCTGATATGTCCCTGGCAGTGGCGGAACAGTTTGCTTTGCAAGGCAAGGATGTGTTGGTGCTGCTTACGGACATGACCAATTTTGCCGATGCCATGAAGGAAATCTCTATCATTCAGGAGCAGGTACCCTCTAACCGTGGGTATCCGGGAGACCTGTACAGTCAGCTTGCGAGTCGCTATGAAAAGGCGGTAGATTTCGACACCGCCGGATCCATTACTATTCTGGGGGTTACGACCATGCCGGGGGATGACGTGACTCATCCGGTGCCGGATAATACCGGATACATCACCGAAGGCCAGTATTACCTCAAGAACAGCCGTATTGAGCCGTTTGGATCCCTTTCTCGGCTTAAACAGATGGTCAATGGCAAGACCCGCTCGGATCACCGGGCATTGATGGACGGGATGATCAAGCTTTACTCGGCCTACAAGGATACTTTGGAAAAAAAGGCCATGGGTTTCATTATGACCTCCTGGGATGATAAGCTCCTCAAGTACGGGGATCGTTTTGAAAAGGGGATGATGGATTTGTCGGTCAACATTCCCCTTGAGCGGGCACTTGATTTGGGTTGGGAGATCTTGGCGGACTGTTTCAGTCCTGAAGAGACGGGGCTTCGCTCCGAACTGATTGCAAAGTTCTGGCCCAAGAAGGATTAACAGGACATGGCAAAGATCAAGCTGACCAAAAACGAACTTAAGAAGCAAAAAGATGCCCTTAAGATGTATCAGCGGTATCTTCCGACGTTAATGCTCAAAAAGCAGCAACTTCAGGCGGAAATCAGAACCACTGAACTGCGTATTAAAGCATTGTTGGCAACCAAGGATCAGGTAGACGAATCCTTTAAGCCGTGGATAGGGGTGTTTTGTGAGACCGGTTTTTTTATCCCGGATCTGGTACAGATCCAGAGCATCACCACAAGTCAGGGAAACATTGCCGGGGTATCTATTCCTCTCTTTCATGGAGCGGAATTTTATACCAAGCCTTATGATGTGGCCCGGAATCCCCTGTGGCTTGATAAGGCAGTAGAGAAAATGAAACAAGTCTTGTTATTGGATCTGGAAGCCCAGGTTTTGGAAGAGCAACGGAAACGGTTAGACCATGAATTGCGGGTAACTACCCAGCGGGTGAACCTGTTTGAGAAGATCATGATCCCTGAGACCAAGGGCAATATCAAGAAGATTCGGGTCTATTTAGGGGATCAACAGACCTCCGCAGTGGTTCGGGGTAAAATCGCTAAACGGGGAATGGAGAGGGCTGTGCAATGATTGTACCGATGAAGAAAGTATCCCTCGTGGTCATGGATAAGACCCGGGAAGCATCCTTGGAAAAGCTTCGGGAAGTGGGCTTGGTGCATCTGGAGAAACGTTCCGTTACTTCTGATGCTCTTTCGGCTTTATTGGATCGAAAGGCCAAGGTTGAAAGTGCGTTAGGTTTATTGCGGCCCTATCAGGGGCAGACTCAGGTTGCAGCAAAGCAGGAACTGGATGGGGCGGAACTGGTGAACCAGATCTTGGCTCTGGGAGATGAGCGTAAAGTCCTCCAGGAACGGTTGCTTGTTACGATTAAAGAAAAAAGCCGTATTGCGAGCTGGGGTAATTTCAATCCAGCATCCTTTAAAGAATTGGCAGCCCAGGGGCTCGTACTTATCCCTTATAAATTCCCTACCAAGGTACATGCGTCCCTGGGGAAAGATGATTGTTTTATCCGGCTTGGGGCGGATAAAGCGATGGTGTATGGGCTTAGTGTGGGTAAAGAAATTGCGGGGGAAATGCCGTTTGTCCTGCCGGAACATTCCCTTAACAAGCTTGGGGAGATCATACAGGAGATCCAGGGAAAGTTGCAGGATGTAGAGGCCAGATTTGTAGCGTTTGCCCGTCAAGAGGAGGGAGTTCAAGCTGAATTTGAAGAGCTTGTCCAGCGTATTGCCTTTGAGACTGCTCGCGCGGGTATGGATCGAGTGGAATCGGTTCCTATAGAGTTTACCGTTTCATGGCTTACCGGGTATGTACCCGATGATGCGGTGGGAACCTTGAAGCGGGCGGCTGCGGAAAACGGCTGGGCCTTGGCCTTGAGAGACCCGGAGGAAACGGATAATCCGCCGACCCTGGTGCGGAGCAATGCTTTCACCAGGTTGATTCAGCCCTTGTTTAATCTTTTAGGAACCACTCCGGGGTATCGGGAATACGATATTAGCCTATCCTACTTGCTCTTTTTCAGTTTCTTCTTTGCCATGATCTTCGGAGATGCGGGATACGGTTCAATCTTGTTCGTAGCTGCCTTTATTTTAGGGATAAAATCCATGAAGCGAACCGGGAAAGTTCCTGATGGGATATTACTTTTGGGCTTGCTTTCCTTGTCGACTATCTTGTGGGGAACCCTTACTGGTTCATGGTTTGCCATGCAGCACATTCCTGGGTTTTTGGCGAATCTCAAGGTTCCTTTCCTCGCTTCGGAGCAGAACATTAAGCATCTTTGTTTTGTGGTGGGGGCAGGACAGATCGTGCTGGCCCATCTCAAGAACATCAAAAAGGAACTGCCCTCCCTTACTGCCTTAGCCCAAGTGGGTTGGCTCTGTATGGTGGTTGGACTCTATTTTCTGGTACTGAATCTGGTATTGTCCAAAACCGAATTTCCGGTTCCTTCCTTTGCCTTGTACCTTATCGGGGGCGGCCTCGGGACTTTCTTCATCTTTGTTGAACAAAAGGGAGGAAACTTTCTTAGTAATGTGGGAAAGGGTTTTGCCAACTTCTTGCCGACATTCTTGAACGCTGTATCAAGTTTCTCGGATATTATTAGTTACATTCGTCTCTTTGCGGTAGGCCTTGCAGGAGCTGCTATAGCGAGTAGTTTTAACGGTATGGCGGGAGGACTTCCCGCTGGTCCGGTTCGCATCATTGCAGGGGGGTTAATCCTTCTGTTCGGTCATGGGCTTAACTTGGCTATGAATGCCCTTTCAGTGGTGGTTCATGGGGTACGGCTCAATTTATTGGAATATGCCGGTCATCTGGGAATGGAATGGTCTGGTTATACATATTCACCTTTTGCGCTAAAACATAAAGCGCGGCCGGAGTAGCGTTTAAGGGGACGGTGAGCGCTTAAAGCGGCTCACTCGATATCTTAAACCGGTTTCGGAAATTTACAGGCCAAAGGAGACGTGGTTCGGAAAATTTAAACACTATAGTTAAAATGTTTAGACAATCCGGATGTTCCGATGGTTAATTTTTTGCTAAATAAATGGATTTATTTAGCAAACCAAATTAAGGAGTATATATGAATATTGGATTGATTGGAGTTGCCGCCTGTCTTGGTCTTGCTGCCTTGGGTTCTGCTCTCGGTGCAGGGGTTGCGGGTATGTCTGCCATCGGAGCATGGAAGAAATGTTTTATCCAGAATAAACCGGTGCCTTTCATCCTGGTAGCCTTTGCGGGTGCGCCTTTGACGCAAACCATCTATGGGTTCATTCTGATGAATACCTTGGCGGGTTTGAATAACCCGGGTGCGCAATTAGGGATTGGGGTATTTTCAGGACTTGCCATGGGCGCTTCGGCCTTATACCAAGGTAAATGTAGTGCCTGCGCTTCGGATGCCTTCGGAGAAACCGGTCAGGGTTTTGGTAACTACATTCTCGTAGTTGGTCTTATTGAAACGGTAGCCCTGTTTGTGATGGTATTCTCCTTGGGTCTTGCAGGCTCCTTGTAAAGGGGTATTGAAGTATACCCTTTACCGGACTTTAGGGTGCTTAAACGGATGGGTCATACTACACGGGTAATCAAGATTGGCGGGTTTGGTGCTGTTGAATCGGTCATGCTGGGCGGTACTTTTCCAGTGGTTATACAGACCATGTGGAAAGACCGCCTTTCTTTTTCTGATCTTATAGGAATTGCAGGAGAGGAGCTCCTTTCCCGTATTAAGGCCTTGGCGGCTATAGGTTGCGGCTTACTCCGATTTGCGGTGCCTGATAGGGAATCTGCGGATGTGGTGGGAAACTTGGCATCCATGGTTTCCATGCCTTTAGTGGCGGATATTCATTTTGATTATACCCTTGCGCTTCGCTGTCTTGATTTTCCTATTGCTAAAATTCGTATTAATCCGGGTAACATCGGTAACCGGGAAAAGGTTGAACAGGTGATTGCTAAAGCCGCCTTAAAAGGGATACCCATACGGATAGGGGTGAACGGGGGGAGTCTTCCCCAGGATCTGCGGCGTTCTGTGGCAGAGGGCCGCCTTGATCAGGCAGAGGCTTTAGTGCAAGCCGCACAGCGGGAATTGGAGATCTTTCAGGAATTGGATTTTCCCCATGTCTTGGTCTCAATGAAAGCCTCTTCTGTGGCCGATACTATAAAGGCGAACCGACTCTTGGCGGACCGTACTGATGTGCCCCTGCATATTGGGGTTACTGAAGCAGGGCCCCTTATCCCAGGGGTGGTCCGGAATACCTTGGCTATCCATGCTTTACTGTTGGAGGGGATTGGGGATACGATCCGCGTGTCTCTTTCGGATACTATGGAGCGGGAACTCATTGCAGGGAGGGAGATCCTGAGGAGTGTGGGAACAGGTACAGGAAAAAAAATGGTACGTCAGGGGGTAACCCTTGTTTCCTGTCCTCGGTGCGGGAGAAACAGTTTCGATACCCATGGTTTTACCGAGGCTTGGCAAAGCCGGCTGTATGCCCTGGACCGAGATCTTACGATTGCCGTTATGGGTTGTGCGGTCAATGGGCCACAGGAAGCGCGGCACGCGGATCTGGGTATCACTGGCCTGGGAAACAAGGTGTTTTTATTCCGGCAAGGGAAGGTAGTGAGAACCATTAACGTGGAGGAGGCGGACGCTGCCTTTGAGGAAGAACTGGAGTGGTTGTACCATGCAGCGCAGAAGTAAAAAAATGAAAAAAACACGAATTTTAGGGTTTCTCATATTTTTTCTCTGTGGGTCCCTAGGATGGGCTCAAAGGCAAACCGAGCGTCCGTATTGGTTTAGTCTTGAATGGGGAAAATCCTTGTTTAGAAAGGGAGACTATGGGAACGCTCTTTTGGCCTTTGAGGACGCCCGACGGGATCGACGGGAGCTCTATACCCGGATGGAACAGGATCTCATTGATTTGTTATCGATCCCTGAGGTGCGTTTGTTAGGGGATTCTCTGGATCAAATAGAGCCTTATATTGCTGAACGGTATCAGATAAATGCCGCGGCTGCTCTACGGGAGCTGTATTTTCGGGTGCCTCGGGCATCCCTGGAAGGATCAGCTACCAGGGCCTTGGAAGCTCTGGGGCATCTTAAGTATTATCCTGAGGCGGAATATTGGATAGGAGAAAGCTACCGGGTTGAGGGAGAATTGGGGGTGGCTTTGGGCCAGTATCAGAAGGCCCATGAACAGCGGGTCTTTTTGGAAAACCCTGGGTTTGATATAGAAATTTTATATAAGATCATTGATATTCTTAAAATTAGGCAAAATTATACTGAGATGGAAAAGCGGCTTCTAGAGATCCTTGAGCGAGATACCCTATGGTCTGGGGGGAGAATGAATCTAAATACCAAAAGCGCCATGCTTAAGGTCTTAGAGAACGATGGAATCAACCGGGTTTTAATGGTTTACCGGTATAACAATTCCCTGGTAGAACGGGCACATCGACTTTTGGGTTACTATTACTACACCTCAGGACGATACAACCGGGCTGTGGAACACCTGATGTTCTCGTGTTTGATTCAGAATACCATTGTGATTGAAGAGGTAATCCGTACTCAGTACGATTTTACCTTTATTTCCTTGGAGAACCTGCTCACGCAAGCCCTTAAACGGCGGACATTAGTGGAATATATTGAAGGATCTGAATACTATAAGACCCTCTATTATATAGGAGCAGCTTTGTATGGTGATGGCAAGTTGGTTTCTGCGAGGCGGTTCTGGACATTCTTAAGTGGACGGACTGATGCAGGTGAATGGGGCGGGAGGGCGAGTAGTCAGTTACGGAGTCCTTTTGTGGAGCAAGTGGTAGAAATGCCTTGATATATGTGTACTGATTAGGGGTATGGTTGGGAGAAGCGGACAGGGCATTCAAAAGAGAATAGTTGCCATTGAGGAGTAATTAATGCAGACGATTATTCATGTGGATAATAGCCTATTCTTCAGAAAGGTAATGAAGACGTTTCTGGCGGAACATGGATTTTTGAGTGAAAGTTTTTCCCAAGGAGCCGAAGCACTTGGGGTTATTGCCCAAGGGGATGTGGCTTTGGTCGTTACTGGTATGGTCCTTTCCGACATGAATGGCTGGAAATTTATTAAAAGAATCATAACTTCTTCTAATGTTCCCGTTATTGTGCTTACCTCAAATACTTCAAAAGCAGAACAGTACGGCTTGAAGGCGTTAGGAATTAAAGACCATATCCTTAAGTCAGGAGCATGGAAAGAAAAACTCCTGTCCCATTTATACCGGTTGTAAGTCTGGTTCTTGGGGTATATCACCAAGAAAAGTCCGCGAATAAAGCACTTAATCCGTGGAATCGGTAGTCTTGTTTTAGATGTCGTTGCTTTGATTGTTGGTTCAGAGCTGATTGACAATCAGTGTACCTTTATGGTATTTTCTATAAATACATTATTAAAGCAAAGGCCTTATAATGGCGAGGAGATGTTTCTATGGCTCAGAGTAAAAATTCCCGTACGTCCAGCGCTACGCAAAAGTTCTTTTGTTCTTGTGGCGGAGAAATTAAAATGAAGACCCTCTTTGAAAAAGGTAAAGTTAAGAACGTTGCCGAATGTGAAAAATGTAAGCGTTTGGAACGGCGACCTTCGGATTTTAAATGAGGAGTCAGGGGTTTCTTATAACCAAGGTCAGTTTTTGAGTAAATAGGGTATCAGGAAAGGAGTAAACAATTGATAGGAGGAGGATTTTCCTTTGGCAGGTAAAAACAGTTCTGCGTTTAAACGGCACAGGCAGAGTGAAGAACGGCGTATCAGAAATAAGGCGGTAAAAAGTTCCGTCAGGACAATTACCAAGAAATTTGTGGTGTTGGCTCAAAAAAAAGAGCTTGATGCAGCGGGAGCAGCGCTTAGAGAGATGATAAAGAAGATTGATACCGCTGCACAGAAGGGGATTATCAAAAAAAACACCGCAGCCCGCAAAAAATCAAGGATGCAGCGGTTCTTTAATACTATTAGCCAAACTGTAGCTGCTCAGTAAGTACGGGGTACACAAAACGGTTTCAATGGTCTTTTAGTATTGCCTCGTAGCCCAGGTGGTATGATCGGGTAGAGGGATATGAGATAAGGAAAGGGGTATGAGGGTATAATGACAGAAAAAAAGTATACCAAAGCTGATCTGATTGATTCGGTGTATCGTAAGACCCGTATTGATCGAAAAGAGGTACAGACAATTATTGAGTGTTTCTTGGATACGATACAGTCTGGTCTCTTGGAAGAGGCGACCCTTGAATTACGGGGATTTGGGACTTTTGAGTTCAAAATAAGAAAGGGTAGGGAAAAGGCGAGAAATCCAAAAACCGGAGCAACCTTGTCGGTTCAGGCTCATGGGGCAGTTACCTTTAGGCCGGGAAGAAAATTAAAACAGGATCTATGGGGCTTGGGCACGGAGAGAGGGGCTGCTGATTTCAAAGATAGGGAAGTCTATGGACAGGATCCTCAGTAAGGGTACATGACTGGGGTTCAAGGCCGGAAGCAGATACTACCCAAAGGGCTTATTCCTATGGGAGCAGTATTGCTGGGGGCAGTATTGTTTGCGGGCGGGTTTCCCAATCTTGTATGGGAAGAGGGCTTACCGTTTTTGGCATGGATTGCCTATGTGCCGGTGTTTTGGCTTAATTACCAAGTGGGCTTTGCAAGCTCTTGCCTATGGGGGGCGCTTTATGGGTATGGGGCATATAGTCTTTTTAATTACTGGTTAAGCGCTTTTCATCCGCTGGCAGGTTTAATCGTAGGGTTCATTTACCTTGTGTTTTTTATGCTCCTTTTTCCTCTCTTGAAATTGGCGGTGGTTCTTTTTCCGCGGCGGGGATATCTGGTCCAAGGGCTTCTGTGGATAAGTTTTGAATACCTGCGTACCCAAGGTTTTTTGGGGTATTCTTATGGTATCACCGGATATTCCCAGTGGCGGTTTATTCCCCTTATCCAGATCGCCGATACATTCGGGGTCTGGGGGGTTTCTGTATTGGTGGTGTTTCCCTCAGCGTGGTTGGCCGCAGCTATAGCTCGTATAGCCAGACCTAAAAAACGAGAAAAAGGGGGAAAGTCGGCTGGGATTAAGGTATTTTTAGTGCAGGAAGGGGTACCGGGGATAGTGTGGCTTGGGGCCTTAATCGGAGCGTTGGTTTATGGATATATCGCTCAGGTAGATTATGCTCACGCTCCTTCCGCACGAATAGCCTTGATTCAGCATAATACCGATCCTTGGTTAGGGGGTATTAAGGAATACCGGAAAAATTACGAAGTCTTGAAACGACTCTCTGATGAGGCTATCAAAGCAGATCCTAAACCGGATCTAGTGGTATGGTCTGAGACTGCCTTTGTTCCCCGGATTTATTGGCATATCACCTATCGAGATGATCAGCTCTCGTACACTTTAGTGAAGGAGCTTATGGATTATTTAGCCCTCCAGGAAGTTCCCTTTGTTATTGGGAACGATGATGCCCGCAAAGACCCGGCGAAGAATCCTGGAGCAGATCACCGGGTTGATTACAATGCGGCTATGCTCTTTGATCGGGGGCTTATTACCGGGGTGTATCGTAAGCTTCATCTGGTACCTTTTACTGAGCATTTCCCCTATGAAAAACAATTTCCGTTGATCTATGAGGCCCTCCGTAATGCGGATACCCATTTCTGGGAGCAGGGGAACGAGGCTACGGTGTTTACCGTTAATGGCCTTACTTTTTCCAGTCCCATCTGTTTTGAGGATACCTTTGGTTATCTATCCCGGGATTTTGTGCGGAATGGGGCTGAACTTATTGTCAACCTTACCAATGACGCATGGTCGAACAGTCTCCCCGCCCAGATGCAGCATCTGTCTATGGCCGTGTTTCGGGCAGTGGAAAACCGGAGGTCTATGGTGCGTTCCACTGCTTCGGGCCAAACGTGTGCGATAGATCCCAATGGCGCCATTATAGCTATGGCTGAACCTTTTATTGAAACCCAGTTGACTGTCCAGGTTCCGGTGATTACCCTGGATTCAAGGTACACTCAATACGGGGATTTTTTGCCTCAATGCTGCATGGCTGTTACGGTTATCCTGTTGATCCTCGGAGTCGGAGGGAGTATACTGAAACAACGTAAAAAAGAAGTCTTTGCGGATTGACAATGCCATGTATCTCATAGGAAAATGAATAAAATGAGTTTTTTTGTATAATGGCAAAAGCTCATGAGATTTGTTTAACTGTTTAAAAAAGGAAGGAAGATATGAATTCTCATAAGAAGATACTCATGGTGGATGATGAGCTTATCAATCTTGAGTTCTTCGAAGTCATGCTTACCAAACTTGGGTTTATCGTAGAAAAGGCCAGTGACGGAGTGGAGGCGCTAGAAAAAGTACGGCGTTTTTATCCGGATCTTATTATATTGGATAATATCATGCCTCGGATGTCCGGCTGGGAATGTACCAAAGCTTTAAAGGCAGATCCCCAATTTCGGGAAATTCCTATTATTATGCTTTCTGCCTTGGATGATGTTAAGGATAAGGTCGAGGGTTTTGAGCTGGGGGTGGATGATTATATCACCAAACCTTTTAATTTTTCTGAGGTTCTGGCACGGATCCGGGCGCTGCTTCGTAATCGGGATCTGTTTACTCAGATTCGGGTGCGAGAGGCCTGTTTGGGCCTTGCAGAAGAATTAAACACCGATATAAAAACTAATTTAGTGAATTTTGTACATAGTATTGATGCCTTGGACAACGCCATTGCCCAGATTGCCCCCGGTGGACTTATGGCTCAAGAACATACAGAGCATCAGGATACTTTGGCTCAGGTCTTGGCGTTGGTGCAGGACAAAAGTCGAGCGGTAAGAAAACAAATTGCCGAATTAGATGCCTGTATTGAGAAGACGATTCTGGAATGGGAGGATATAAAAAAAGATAATAATGGGTTTATGGTTGATGAAAATCATAGCCGAAGCCCCAGGGATCAGTAGGTTCTTAAGAGCGGGGGTATAGAGTAAGCTGTTGTCCTATGCTGAGTTTGTAGTACTTTAAAAAAGTGAAAAAATGAGAAATTAAGGTAATACATGGCTAATCAAGAAGGAAAGAGAAAAGAGGGTTCCCGCTTAGTCACTTTTGGGGTTGGTACGCGCTTTGATGGGTACTTGAAATTTACCGAAACCCTTTGCATCCGAGGACAATTTAAGGGAACCATAGAAGCTCAGGGTACCCTGATTGTGGATAAGGGAGCGGTGGTTGAGGCGGATCATATCTCGGTAAGTTCCCTTGCGGTATATGGAACCGTGGTGGCTCCAGTATATGCAGTAGATAAGATTGATATGTTTCCTGGAGCGAAAGTTCGAGGAGACCTTATCGCTGCCCGTTTACGGATTGCCGATGGTGTGCTGTTTGAAGGCCAATGTACGATGATCCAGGTAGAGCAGGAAGTAGAAATATTTTCAAGGCCGACTCAAGAGATCAAAGCGGAATTGCAGAGAACCAATGAGTGATGCAGAAAAGGTGATTAGCTGTTTGGCCGCAGCTTCCCAGACCCTTGTGGTGGCAGAGTCTTGTACCGCGGGACTGGTGGCAGACCTCTTGGCTCAGGTTCCAGGAGCTTCCCGGGTATTTTGGGGTGCTTATATTTCCTATACGGTAGCAGCCAAGATCACGATGTTCGGTTTGGACGCGGCGATGATCCGACGATACGGGGCGGTGAGCCGGGAAACCGCCTGTGCCATGGCCCAGAGTGCACTGCAACAGAGCGGCGCTGCTATGGCTGCTGCAGTAACCGGCCTGGCAGGGCCAGAAGGGGATGGTACAAACGTGCCTGTAGGAACCGTATGGATAGCTACCGCGGTACGGGGAGATGAAGTGCAGGCTCAGGTATTTCACTATACCGGTTCTCGGCAGGAGTTGCGTTGTGCTGCGGCGGGAGCGGTTATCGGAGAACTCATACGCCGGCTTTCGTTAAACTGAAGGGTGCATAAACGATTTCGTTCAGGTGGGTGGCTTGACAGAGAAAATGCTCAAAACTATATTAAGGAAATAGGATAATGAAACCGCAAATGGGGTTTCATTATCCTTATAATAGCTGTAATTGAAAGCTATAATCCTTCACATGAAACATACTAATCTTAACAGGAAACGACCGGCTTGCGGTATAAGAGGGTAGAGGCTTCTCATTTTGTTCTTTCAGGAACGAAATAGCGAGCAATAGAACAATAGATGATACGTTGGAGGCTGTTTCAAAATTTTGGTTGTGAAACAGCAGTCTTTAAAAAACGCAGGTTCTCAAGGCTAAAGCCTTGAGAACCTGCAAGAGCCAGTTAAACCTTCACCCGAGTTTTGACTGGTCAGTTATCGAATAATACAACAAAATAATTGAATAGGTGGTTTACATCAATGGCACTAGTACGGAAAAGTCGAAAAGTTGAAACAACGGAACATGAAGAAGGCATGGCTTTTGATCGGGAAAACCTGTCTATACTCAAGGAGAACAGTATAGACAAGGCTGAATCCACAATCCGGTCTTTTGAGGGTACCCTTGAACCAGGAGTTCCAGAAGCCAGGGATTGGGAAGCGCCGCTGGTTTCGGAAGAATTACGGGACGATGAGGCTCTGGATGAAGAGAATGGGGAACGGCCAAACGGCCGGGTGGTAGTGCGGACCAAACTTCGGCGAACCTACCGGACTCGTTGGGAATCGGGAACGCCTCCTGAAGGGGCAAGTCCCGAAGAAGTTTCTGCGGTAGATACGTCTTATCCAGCTCCCACCAAAAACCGAAGTCGGGGCTCGTATAACCGTAGCATGGCTAATGCTGCAGGAGGATCCGGGGTATCTTCTCCTTCTAGTGAGGGGGCTCCGGTGCTACCCTTACCGACTTTACCCAAGAACCTTCCTTCTATGCCGGACATTTATGGTAAGCCTGAACCCAGGATGGATCAGGATAATGGCAAGTCCCGGCTCTGTATCAATGAACTCATCCGGCTTAACATGATAGATCTACGGGAATTGGCAGGGTGTTACAGTATTTCCCATGAAGATCTGATGTCCTTAAAAAAGCAGGAGATTGTCTTTGCCATCCTCAAGGCCCATACAGAACGGGGAGGCATCATCTATGCCTATGGGTCCCTGGAAATACTCCCGGATAGCTATGGTTTTTTGCGGAGTCCCCAGAATTCCTACCTGCCTGGGCCGGATGATATTTATATCAGTCCCAGCCAAATCAGACTTTTTGCACTTAAAACCGGGGATACGGTCTATGGCCAAATCCGCAGTCCCAAAGAACAGGAGCGTTTCTTTGCCATGCTCCGAGTGGAGACGGTGAACTATGATGATCCCACCGTAGCCCAGAACCGGATTCCCTTTGATAACCTTACCCCCTTGTATCCCAATCGAAAACTCGATCTGGAAACCATTACCGAAGATTTTTCCACCCGGATTATCAATCTTTTTTGCCCCATTGGAAAAGGGCAGCGGGCTATCATTGTGGCGCCTCCTCGAACCGGAAAGACCATTATGATGCAGAAGATCGCCAATGCCATCACCAAGAACCACCCTGAAGTATACCTCATTGTACTCCTTATTGATGAGCGTCCTGAAGAAGTTACCGATATGGAGCGAACGGTGCGGGCAGAGGTTGTTTCCTCTACTTTTGATGAGCAGGCCTCCCGGCATGTACAAGTTACCGAGATGGTCTTGGAAAAGGCCAAACGTCTGGTGGAACACAAGAAGGACGTGGTGATTCTCTTGGATTCCATTACTCGGCTTGCCCGGGCCTATAACCAGACCATTCCTACGTCGGGGAAGATCCTCTCAGGGGGTGTTGATTCCAATGCCCTGCATAAGCCCAAGCGCTTTTTTGGAGCGGCCCGGAACATTGAGGAGGGGGGAAGTCTCACCATCATTTCTACTGCCTTGGTTGAAACCGGAAGCCGCATGGATGAAGTTATTTTTGAGGAGTTTAAGGGTACCGGTAACTTGGAAATTAACCTTGATAGGCGGCTCTCTGATAGGCGGCTCTTTCCGGCTATCAACATCAAGAAGTCTGGAACGAGAAAAGAAGAACTCTTGCTTTCTGAAGAAGAACTCCAGAAAATATGGATCCTCCGGAAAGTGATCAACCCTATGGAAGATATCGAGATCATCGAACTGCTAGTTGACAGGATGAAGAAAACCAAGAATAATGAAGCGTTCCTCAAATCTATGAATACCGGAACTGCCGGTATGGATTGAGGATTTTATCTTTTTACATTTTGCTATTTTAAGGATACCAAAGGATTACGCTATGAAAGAGAAAATTCATCCTAAATATGTACCGGCTAAGATTACCTGTGCCTGCGGAAATGTGATCGAAACCCGTTCTACGGCTCGAGACATCAAGATAGAAATTTGTTCTGCCTGTCATCCCTTCTTTACGGGTAAGCAGAAACTGGTGGATACTGCAGGCCGTATCGAACGATTCCGTAGAAAGTACAATATCAAGGACTAACAACCAAGGCGGTGGGATCTGATTTATCAGGAGAGCGTGAATCGTGCAGCATGAAAAAACCATCGAGGTTGAATTATTAGACACCACCCTTAGAGACGGTGCTCAGGGACAGGGGATTAGTTTTTCTGTACAGGATAAACTCTCTTTGGTTCAGGTCTTGGACGAACTGGGGATTACCTGGATCGAGGCGGGGAATCCAGGGAGTAACCCCAAGGATATGGAATTCTTTCATCATGCGAGGAATCTCAAACTGGAACATGCCCGGCTCTGTGCGTTTGGCTCAACCCGGAAAAAGCATATCCTTCCCAAGGCGGATCCGCATCTTCAGAGTCTTTTGGATGCTGCTACTGAAACCGTCGTGATCTTTGGGAAAAGCTGGAATCTCCAGGTAACCGATGTATTGGGGGTGAGCCTTGAGGAGAATTGTGCCATGATCGCCGAGACCGTGGCTTTTCTCAAGGAAAATGGCCGTACCGTAATCTACGATGCAGAACACTTCTTTGACGGCTGGCGGGCTCATTCTGAATATGCCCTCAAAACGCTGCACGCAGCCCTGAAAGCAGGGGCGGATCGGCTTGTGCTCTGTGATACTAACGGAGGTAACTTTCCCGATTGTATCGCCCAAGGAACCGTCGCCGCGCTCAAGCTGATACCTTCTACCCAAAACCCACCTCTGGTAGGTATCCATGCCCATAATGATGCTGATATGGCCAGTGCCTGTTCCCTCACTGCGGTGCAAGCCGGATGCCGCCATGTCCAGGGAACCCTTTTGGGATTTGGGGAGCGGTGTGGCAATACGAGCCTGGCAGCGGTAATCCCCAGCATCGTGCTGAAATTGGGGCTTCGTTGTCTTCCCAGGGGAAAATTGGAACAGCTTTTTCAGTTGAGTCATCGGGCTGCGGAGATTGCCAATGTAGCGATTCCTGACAATATGCCTTACGTGGGAGCCCATGCCTTTTCCCATAAGGGAGGGATGCATGCCGATGGAATCCTCAAAGTACGCCATTCTTTTGAGCATATTGATCCTGGCTTAGTGGGGAATGACCGGCATTTTCTCATGAGCGAGGTAGGGGGCAGATCCGTTATTGCCGAACGGGTCAAAAAACTCGATCCAACTATTTCCAAGGATCATCCGGTTACGGCAGCCTTAGCCTTACGGCTCAAGAGCCTGGAAGCCGTGGGCTGGCAGTTTGAAGGGGCTGATGCTAGTTTTGAACTGTTAATCCGCCAGGAACTAGGTACCTATAAGCCCCTGTTCAAGATCGACGCCTATCGAGTAGTGAGTGAGCATCCCAGTGGAGGGTCCATTGCCTGCGCTCATGCCTGGGCTAAGGTATGGGTGGACGGCCAGCATGAAATCGCCGCAGCCGAAGGAGACGGACCGGTGAACGCCTTGGACGGTGCACTCCGCCGGGCACTGCAACGGTTTTACCCTGAACTGGAACAGGTACGGCTTTTGGATTACAAAGTCCGGGTCATTGATGGTAAAGACGCCACTGCTGCCAAAGTCCGGGTACTTATCGAATCAACTGACGGGGTCAGTACTTGGAACACCGTAGGGGTTTCTGAAGACATCATCAATGCCAGCCGTGCCGCGCTCGTAGATTCTATCGAATACAAGCTTTTGGCTGTCCGCCGTTAGTCGTGTCATTTCAAGCTATGAGATCTTGAGAACATTGAAGTATTCTCATTATAATAAATCCATGAAACTTGCCAATAAAATTACGTTGTTACGGATCGTTCTTGCGCCGATTCTTTTTCTCATTTTTTTTATCCCTTTGATAAGGAGCCAGTGGGCCGTGGTTTCGGTTTTTATCATGGTTCCCCTGCTCATTATTGCGGAACTGACTGATTTTTTCGACGGTTATTACGCCCGTAAACGCGGTGAAGTGAGCAGTTTTGGTAAGTTATTTGATCCTTTTGGGGATGTGATCCTGCATTTTACCCTATTTATCTGTCTGACCCTTACGGGAGCGGTGCATCCCCTGGTCCTCGCGTTGATCTTTTACCGTGAATTTTCCATGAATTTCGTCCGACTCCTGGCTATAGAAAAAGGGGTCGCTATTGGAGCCGGGAAAGGCGGAAAATTTAAAACCCTGTTTTATATCGTTACCATTTTTTATTTTCTGCTTTTTGAAAGCCTCCGCCGCTTAGATGTCACCATACCAGAGGTGCCGGTTTTACCAATAATCGCCACGCTCCTCAACATCGGATGTGTTATTACCGCGTATAGTTCCTTCATCTCATATCTTGTTCATTTTAGGACCCTGATAACCGGTAAGCATAGCGGACGGCCCCAGTAAAAGTACCGACCTGTTGAGACCATAAACCGGATTAAGGTGAGGAATTGACATAACCATGGAGATCGCTTAGTGTATAAAGAGCCTCACCGACATCACGGGCAAGGAAATTAGAGTTTTAGGGTCGATTTGGTAAAAAATGCGATCATCATCGCGGAGTAGCCGCAAGCAGTGAAAGAAGAAGAAAAGGCGAGCACAGAACAGATTATATGAAAAGATACGAGATGGTACGGGAAATATTCAACTCTTGTAGTAATAACCAGATGCGGGATGTGTTTATTAAAGAGATCGAGACCGATAGCGTAGATCATTCGGTACAGGAATTCCTTATCGGTGCCCAGGTACAGTACGAAAAACAGGAGAATCCCGATGGCTCGGTCATCTTCGACATAGACACCGATGGGATAAAGCAACGAATCACCTTCACCGAACTTGCATGATGCAATCTGGTTCAGGCGGATGGATTGGGATAACGTATATCGCGGTGTAATAGGCATCCGCTCCTTTTATCTCTTCTTATTTTATAGTATATTTAAGCTAGTTTCAAAACACGTACTGAAATAGGGTTAATACAAAAAATGTTAAGAGAGGAGAGCCAATGAAACTATACAGCCGTGGACAGGTAATACGGTTTTGTGGGTTGAGCAGTCTCATCGTTGTCATGGGTGCGGTGGTTTTTGGATTGCTGACGCATAAAAAGGATGCTGCTCAGATTAGTGCCAGGGTATCAGAGCAGAACCAGGCAGATCTGCCGGACTTGGGCTATCCTCAATCCATCCAGCTCAATACCGCGGATCTCCTGCCATATACCGAGGATGAACGGGAAAATATCACGATCTATGAACGGCTTAATGGGGCGGTGGTAAATATCACCACTGAAACCGTAGCCATCAACTGGTTTCTTGAGCCGGTACCCCAAGAAGGAGGTTCTGGCTCAGGGTCCATCATTGATACCCGGGGCTATGTATTAACCAATAACCATGTGATAGACAACGCCTACAAGGTGTTTATCAATCTTGCCGATGGGAGTCAGTTTGAAGGAACCGTGGTGGGAACTGACCCAGAAAACGACATCGCAGTTCTTAAATTCAATCCTCCCCGAGGTATTGAACTGCGCACCATACCTTTCGGGTCTTCCGGGAATCTCAAGGTAGGTCAGAAAGTATTGGCCATTGGGAATCCTTTTGCGCTGGAACGAACCTTGACGGTAGGTATTGTTTCTGGTCTTGGTCGTCCCATCCAGACTTCCAAGCAGCATATCATCCGGGATATGATCCAGACCGATGCGTCTATCAACCCCGGGAATTCCGGAGGTCCCCTGCTTGATACCCAGGGCCGTATGATCGGCATCAATACCATGATCTATTCTCCCTCCGGGGGATCTGTGGGTATTGGGTTTGCAGTACCGGTGAATACCGCCAAGCGGGTAGTAGCCGAACTCATCGAATATGGAAAAGTCAGGCGGGGCTGGATTGACGCGTCAGTGGTACAGCTTTTCCCTGCCCTGGTCAGGTATGCAAAATTGCCGGTATCTACCGGACTCTTAGTTTCCCGGACCAAGCGGAGCGGTTTCGCAGACCGGGCAGGTATCCGTCAAGGTAGCGAACCGGTACGGTACGGTTCTAGTGTGATTTATCTGGGGGGAGACATCATCACCTCGGTTGACGGTATGAAGACCGATACCCTGGCGGATCTCTACTCGGCCTTGGAAGATAACAAGCCTGGAGAAAAGGTGGTCGTAGAAATCCGGCGTGGGGGAGAAATCATAAAAGCGGAGATGACTTTGGCAGACCGGGAAGAAGTGTTAAACCCTGACGGAATACGCTAACTAGAGTCTTCCGGTTTGACGGTAACTGAGATAGGCGGTTTCAGAAAATATCAGGTGATCGAGAAAATGTAATCCCAGGAGTTCTGCAGCCGCCTTGAGCCTGAGTGTGATGTCATCATCTTCGGTAGAGGGGGTAAGCTGGCCGGAAGGGTGGTTGTGAGCCACAATCACCGCACTGGCCCGATCCAGGAGCGGGTCGGCAAATACTTCTCGAGGATGTACGATGGTCCGGTTAACAAGGCCAATAGTCACAATTCGTACTGCCAAGACCTCATGGGCTCCGTTCAATGAAAGACAGATAAAACGTTCCTGTCGGCGATCCGCATGGTGGCGGATTAGAGCATAAATATCTTGGGGATGCTGAATCCTGGTTCCTGCGACGCCCCATCGCCGTCTGCTGAATTCCAGCATGGCCACGATGGAACAGGCCTTGATCTTCCCCATTCCTTGGAAAAGGGACAGTTCCTTTACCGGAGGAATCCCTTTTTCTTGATCTAAGCGTTCCAGTAATTCCTTTGCCAAGGTATGGGTATGCTTGCTCCTCATACCCACATTGAGGAAGATGGTAAGTAATTCCTGATCGGACATTGCATCAGGCCCGGCGCTGATGAGTTTTTCCCGGGGATCTTGCTCCTGAGAGAACATACCGGGTTCGACCCCCTGACCAGGATCCCGGACTTCAATGGTGTTATCACAATCTAAATAGATACAATCCATACCCTAATAATGATACGGTTATGAGTTATGCTTTAAGACCGCCCCAAAAATGTTAGGGTTGTTCCAGAGCTGCTGCCAGTGCCTGGCGGGGATCACCCTTAGCCGTCAAGGTTTTCGCAGCAGCGATAAACAGGGGTAGATCCTCACCGGAACGTTCATAGAGGGCCTTAAAATAATCCCCCCCATCGTAATAGAGACGGAAGAGTTCCAGATACCCATTATTCACCGGTAAACGGGAAAAGCCCCGGTACGCATCGCTGTTGAATCGGGTTTCATATTCTGCTTCAAACCGGTTTTGTGCGACCTGGATCAGGGTTTCCTTCTGCCGCAACTTTTCTGCCCGATCCAAGGAACTGGTATACACGGCATCCAACTCGGCGATCATGCCCTTTATGAACACCAGGTAAGCCGCCTGATCTTTTTCAGCATTTATCATACGTTGGTATTCCTCAGCATCAGGGCCAAAACGCTTTTCCATGTAAAGCCGGGATCCCTCACTACCCACAAATTCTGCCAATTCCTCGTTGAACTGGGATTGCCCTTTCAGATAGACCGTGGCATGCAAGGTTTCATGGATAAGCAGATCCGCCAGATGATAGATAGGATACTCCCGCATATAGGAATAGAGGGGATCTGAAAACCAACCCAAGGTACTAAAGGCATCAACCTGCCGGATCCATACATCAAAGCCCTGTTTCTTGAGCTTTTCCGCTTCCTTACGGGCATCCTCTGGATTGAAAAAACCCTTATAGGGAACCTTACCCACCACAGGAAACCACCACTCATACCGGGCAAAGGAATCTGCTGCGGATGCAGAAACGACTGCGGCTAAGTAGTCCCGATTAAGCGCAACGTACCGGGTATAATTGGCGCTTTCCTTGAGTCCCAGTTCTTCGGTGGCAAAGCGGCGAATATCCTGAATGGCTTCCACGAAACGGCGGTTTTCCTCAAACTCCTCGGGAGTAGCCGTATCCAGGAGGGATTCCAGAGGAATCCCCCGATGCAGATACCCCAACATGGTAAAACCCTGTTTTAGAGTATAGCAGCCGGAAAAAAACGCCATACCACCAAGAAGGAGAAAGGTCCCCCCTGCTACCGGCAGGAAGGACCATAGAGCGGAAGGTATTGGTTTCATTAAAGGTAAGTATAATGAAGAAAAGGAGGAGTGAGTAGATCAGATTGAGTGGATATGGCGGATAAGACCGCATACCACCTTAGGATGCAACAACCTTAAACTTGGAGACTTCTTGCACCAGCACCATAATACTGTCTTTGTTCTGTACACTCAATTCGTTTATCTTATTTACCGCTACATTCACATTGTCCGCCCCTACGGCCATCTCAGTCATCCCCTCGTGTATTTCATGGGTTACTGATGCAAGGTTCTGGCTCTCCTTAATCACCTCTTTGCTTCCTTGCTGCATCTCCTTGGAACTCCCCTTCACCAAAAGCGTTACGTCATTCACCGATCCCACCGCTTCAAGTACCTGCTTACTCCCCGCATTCTGTTCTTCCATTGCCTGCCGGATGTATTCTTCCTGGTCCGAAACCGTCCGTACCCCCTTGTCTATGGCTTCAAATTTATTCAACACCGAATCAGTCGATTTGCTTATCTTATCAATAGAATCCTTAATCTTCTTTAATACCACCCCTATGGTCTTTGATTGTTCCCCAGAAGATTCCGCCAGCTTCCTGATCTCATCCGCCACCACTGCAAAACCCTTCCCCACTTCTCCTGCGTGCGCCGCTTCAATCGCCGCATTCATCGACAGCAGATTCGTTTGACTCGCGATGTTTTCCATCACCGCATTGATCTCCAGCAACCCTTCGGATTGTCGGGCTATTTCCTGTATATCTTCAGCTACTTCCTGAAGCCCGCTGCGCCCCACTTCAGAGGCAGAGGCAAGGGATTTTACGTTAGCGGTGTTTTTTACCAGTACTTGGGTTACCGATTGGATATTGGTAAGCATCTGCTCAATAGCCGCTGAGGAACGGGATATACTATCGCTCTGCGTATCAATATGGCCGTTGAGTTTATGAATCTCTTGGGTGATCTGTTCCATAGTTACACCGGATTGTCTAACTCCGGTTGACTGATAAGTTACTCTGCCCTTGATATTCTGGATATTGGCGGTAATTTCGTTCATGGCCGCAGCGCTTTCCGTCATATTACTGGCAAGATCGCTTCCAATATTCAATAGGCCGTTAGCTTGATCTCTTATGATGATGATTAAACCCTTGATCCGTTCCATGGTAGCGTTGAAATACTTTGCCAAGTCGCCTATTTCGTCCTTTTGATATACATTCACGGTTTTCGTCAAGTCTCCCTCTCCTTCGGATATATCCTTGAGGGTATTCGCCACGATCACGATGGGTTTGGCAATCCTATGAGCAACCATAAAGGTGATAACCGCGCCGATAAGGATCACGGCAATGGCCAGGACAATCATAAACTTGGAAAGCGTATAGATATCCTGCAGAATAACGTCTTCAGGGCTCTCTACCATAATCGACCAAAAGTTATTATGCCCCTCCCCTATAATAAATGGGTACTGTACCGTATAGACTGAAGCTTTCAGAAGCTCTGAATAGGAGGTCAACTCAAAGGTCTGTCCGTTACGTATGGCTTGTTCGAGCGGGGTCTCATATCCAAAATAGAAGGTATCCACTTCCCGGTAGTTCTTACCAACTCGGTCGGGGATAAAACTGCCAATGATGGTTCCGTTGGTTGAATAGACCGAAACTGCATAAATATCGGCATTGGTATTGATGATATTTTCAATAACCCCTTGGATGGCCTGGGCATTCACAATAACTCCTGACAAGGCGATGACTTGCTTGGTCTGGGGATGGATAACCGGCACCTCTATAGTGATGGTCAAGATTTCCTTTCCTTGGGAGATCAACGGCTGGGGATCTCCTATGATCACTTCCCCCCTTGCCATATCTCGTTCTATTGATGCGACATCGGGGTAGGAAGTATATTCGGTCATTCCCTGTTCCTGATGATAATAAGGAACAAACTGGCCGCTTGTGGTTGACCCAGGGGTTCCCGCATAGTCACTGTCCTGGCCGTCTAAGACATTTGGCTTCCACACCCCAAAGATACCAATGAGATCTTGTTCGTCTACCAATACGGCCCGCATATTTTCCCTAAACCAGAACCGTCTTATAGACGGTTCAATGGTCTCGAAGTCCGCCATGATACCGCCCAGTACCTTGGCAACCCGGAGGTAGCCTTCATACTGGCCTTGAATAAACAACGCCTGTTGACCAGCCAGACGGTTCAAACTTTCCTTGGCGCTTGCAAGCTGCACCTTAGAACTCCGATAAAGGCTTATAATGACGAGGGAACTTACCCCGATGATGAGGATACTCATAACCACCATAGTTAGCCTATATTTTAAACGCATATAAAGCTCCTTAAACAGTACCTTCCCAGATTACATCTTGGCGAATTAAAAATGCTGCGATGATCCTTCAAAAAAGAAAATAGAACACAAAGGACCTATATATTTTATAGGGGGGGGGGGGGGGGGGTAAAAAAAAAGAGAAATGAGACGGCATTTAAAAATTCCTCCTTTGCAAGGGATGCCAAAAATTATTTTGTTAATTATAACAAAATATAAACGTAA
>JAISBK010000031.1 GCA_031266255.1 Treponema sp. | reverse complement strand
GAAGATGGAACCGTATATACCGGGTGTAATGTGGAGAACCGTTCTTTTGGTCTTTCCCTTTGTGCAGAACGGAGCGCCCTTGTGCAGGGGGTCAGCAAGGGAAGCAGGGTTTTTATTGCCCTGGCCATAGCAACCCTGGATTCCGAGATTCCGGTAGGGCCTTGCGGGGCATGCAGGCAGGTGTTAAGTGAATTTATGGGCCCTGAAGCGCCGGTTCGATTTGGGGGCAGCGGGCAGGAGCGGGTGGATACCACCATCGGCTTCCTGTACCCTTATGATTCACTGCACGATTTAGCCGATACTCGATAGCCCTGGAGGATGGTTCCACCTAAGTGTATTGGTTATCATTTAATGTAATTGATTGACATATACTGCGGTTTAGTACTATCTTTAAGGTAGCTTATACCAGGGACATAAGGAGCGATAATGATCCAAGGCGATATTTTAACGATAGATGAGGTGGCCAAATACTTACGGGTTTCAGAACGGACCGTTTATGATTGGGCGCAAAAAGGGGAAATTCCAGCAGGAAAAATAGGTACCGTATGGCGATTTAAGAAGTCGGAGATTGAAAAATGGGTCAATGATCGGCTTTCGGTACATACGGTGCTTCCGCCTGTAGGGGCTGTGCATATCGACTCCCTTATTTCCCCTGACAGGATTTTGTTTCTCGATCATGCCACTAAACGGGATGCGCTTTTAGCGTTGGCAGATAATATCGCCACTGCTCCCCAAATAAAAAACCGGGAAGAATTAGCCGCAGAGATTCTCAAACGGGAAGAACTGATGAGTACGGCCATTGGGAGGGGCATCGCCATTCCCCATGTCCGGCTTTCATCAATTACCGACCTGGTGGTCTCGGTTGGGATCAGCCGGAAAGATATTATTGATTTTCAGACCTTGGATGATGAGCCGGTACGGCTTTTATTCATGATAGCCGCTGCGTTTAATCAGCACATTTACTATCTCCAAACCCTGTCTCTTTTCAGCGCTCGCTTAAAAAAGCAGGAACTGCGTCAAGCACTACTCCAGGCGAATAACGCCCAAGACGTATACAAGCTCCTGTCAGGGGAAACCCCCTTGCTCGGGTATTAGGGTAACCAGTATGTACGGTATCATTAAACCCCATAGGATTACCGGAACTATGCCTATCCCGGCTTCTAAGTCCCATACCATCCGGCGGCTTTTCATGGCGGCATTAGGGGAGGGTGTTTCTGACATTGAGCATCCCCTGGATTCCCTGGATTCCCGTTCCTGTTTAGCGGTATGCCGTGCCCTCGGTGCGGTCATTGAAGTAAATCCTGCAGAACAAGCAGACCGCCAAAGCGTGTGGCGCGTGCGGGGCATTGGGTCCGGAGCAGCCGGTAGAACCGGTAATGCCCCTCGTGAACCCCTGGATGTAGGCAATTCGGGCACTACCCTGTTTTTAGCCCTGGCTGCCGCGGCCCTGGGAAAGGAACCCATAACCTTTACCGGGGATGCCCAGATCCGCCGCCGCAGCGCAGCTCCCCTCTTGCAGGCCCTTTCGGGCTTAGGGATTCAGGTTTCATCTGCCCCTCAGGGCTGTGCTCCTATCACGGTACAAGGCCCTTGGAAAGGAGGCAAGGTAAGCCTCCCTTGTCCTACCAGCCAGTACCTTTCCGCGCTGCTCTTGGCTGCTCCCCTTGCACCGGCAGGAACCTGTACGGAAATTGAGGTACCCCTGCTCAATGAAAAACCCTATATTGAGATGACCCTCGCCTATCTTGATGCTCAACAGGTAGGGTACGAGGCGGCGCGGGATTGTTCCTGGTTCCGTATCATGGGCGGCGCTTCCTACCGGCCCATGAACGGCCCGGTACCCGGGGATTTCTCCTCTGCAGCCTTTCCTGCCTGCGCCGGGGCAATTACCGGCGGCCCGGTAACGCTTCTAGGGCTTGACCCTGGGGATAAGCAGGGAGATAAGGCGTTTTTCTCTATGTTGCAGGACCTGGGGGCTCAGGTGATCTGGGAAAAGACCAACGATACCTGGACGGTTACGGTTTCGCGGGAAGGGCCCCTCAAAGCAGGGCGCTTTGACTTAAACGCTACTCCGGATCTCCTGCCCATCATGGCGGTCATCGCTTCCTATACTGAAGGGGAAACCGCGTTGGTGAATGTGGCGCATGCCCGAATCAAGGAAACAGACCGGATAGCGGTGATGGCTGAGGAACTGGGAAAACTTGGGGTATGGACCGAAGAACTTCCCGATGGGCTGCGTATCCGGGGTAACCGTACTGCTGCTGAGACCTTTCCCGTGCTGCGAGGCGGACGGGTAGACGGTCATGGGGATCACCGAGTGGTGATGGCCCTGGCAGTTGCCGCGCTAGGTGCCGAAGCTCCGGTGGAAATCCAGGGCGCCGAGGCTGCGGACGTAACCTATCCAGGGTTTCTGCTACGCTTAGGGGCTGTTCCTATGGATTAAACTAAGATCATGCGTATTATCATAGTTGGTGCAGGTCTTGTAGGAACCCAGTTAAGCCGGAGCCTCATTCAGGAAAAATATGATGTTTCTCTTATCGAGTCCCAGGAGGAGCGGGCTCGTTATGCCTCAAACCGTTTGGATTGCCTCGTAATTCACGACGAAGGAAATAGCCTCAGCGCCTTGAAAGAGGCAGGAATCGCCAAAGCCGATGCTTTGGTCTGTGTTACTGGTTCTGATGAGGTGAATATGCTCATCTGCGGTCTTGCAGCTTCCCGGTATCCGGATCTGCTCAAGATTGCCCGGGTACGGAATGACGAGTATGTACAGTTGAACCGTTCAGGTGAACAGATTCTGGGTATCAACCGGTTCGTACACCCCGATGTAGAAGCTGCCCGCTCTGTTTTAAATGCCATTGAGCACGGCGCCCTAGGGGATGTGCTTCAGTTTGCCAACACCTCCTACCAACTAGGCTCGGTTGACATTGCCCCGGATAGCGCCTTTGACGGGCTTTCCCTCAAGAATTTTCGTTCCTTGGTAAGCGGTGAATGTATCGTTACCCTCTTGGAACGACAGGGGGAGAGCATCCTGCCGAGCGGGGTAACGGTTCTTGGCAAGGGAGACCGGATCCATGTGCTTGCCAAAGAAAAAGAATTGTATGAAGTGTTTGAACACGCCGGACGGGCTAAACAGAGTCTGCGAAAAATAGGCATCGTAGGCGGCGGACGGGTTGGGGCGCTCATTGCCGAAGGCTTACTGTACCCGAATCAGGCGCTGAACCGGCAAGCAGATCGTACCGATGAAATCCTGGCCAAAGTCTCGGGAACACCGCGAAAAAGCCGTTCCCTGTTCTCTTTTCTTAAAAGTATGCTCCCCAAGAGTATGCGCCGGGTGATCATCATCGAACAAGATTATGGCTTGTGCAAAGAACTGGCGGCCCGCTTTCCTGATGCCCTCGTCCTCAATGAGGATATTTCAGATGAAAGTTTCATCGCGGAAGAGCGGATCTCCAGCTTTGACCTCATCGTAACGGCTACCGGGCATCAGGAACTTAACATAATCACCGCGATCTACCTCAAATCCCGGGGGATACGCCGGGCAGTCGCCTTGGTTACCAGCTCTGGGTATGGAACCATAGCCCGGCAGCTTGGGGTGGATGTGGTGATCCCTATGAAATCCGTAGTAGTAGATTCCATCCGTTCCCATCTTATGGGAGGCGGGGTGAAGGGGATTCACCGCATTGGAGACGGCAGCATCGGTATCATCGAGCTTGAAATCGAAACGCGGGCGTCTGTGGCGGATAAGCCCATCACCGCGTTCCACCTCTCTGCCGGAGGTTTGTTGCTGTTGGTTAACCGGGGAACCCATTCCTTTATCCCCAAGGGGGATTACGTCTTTCAAGCCGGGGATCACATCATCCTGATCGCCAAAAACGGCAGTGAAAAGGAGCTCGAAAAGTTCTTTGGTACGTCCCTATGAACAGGGGAACCTGTTCCAGGACGATGAGCGCGGGGAGTCTTGACCAAAAAGAATCGGTAACTCTATAGTTGCAAGTACCTCACTCGTTTAGGGTGAGGAATTAAGAGAAAAGGAGCACAGGATAACATGGAAAAAATTGCCAGTTTTCAAGTGGATCATTTACGCTTAAAACCCGGGGTGTTTGTTTCTCGCCAGGATCGTTTTGGGACGGTGGTACTGACCACCTTTGACCTTCGTTTTAAGGAACCCAATAAGGAGCCAGTGATGGATATGCCTGCGTTGCATACCCTCGAACACCTAGGGGCAACGTTCCTTCGTTCCCATACAGCCTGGGGAAACCGGGTGGTCTATTTCGGCCCCATGGGATGTCGAACCGGATTTTACCTCATCCTGGAAGGGGAACTCAGTTCTCCTGAGGTGCTTCCGCTGCTGCGGGAAATGCTGGATTGGATCCTTGCGTTTAAGGGGGCTATTCCCGGAGCCGCGGCAGCAGAATGTGGTAACTGGCAGGAACAGAACCTGGATATGGCCCAATGGGAAGCCCGGCGTTATGCGGGGATTGTGCAGGAGCCAGCCCAGGAAAATCTTACCTATCCGGCCTAACGGTGTTGGAGACGCACGCATCGCTCATCAGAACCAAGCGGAGCATTGAACTAAGCTCGGAAGCACGCCAGGAACTTGAACGGTTTACGAAAACCGGGAAAGAGCACGGCAGATTAGCGAAGCGGGCAGCCATCATCCTTGCTCTGGATACCGCAGACAACCGGAAACCCGATACCGAAGCAGCCATTGCATACCGTATCGGCGTGAGCCGCCAGACCGTTCAAAATGTGAAAAAGGACTTTGAGGCCGCCGCAGACCTCACCGCTTTTTTACAACGTAAAAAACGGGAAACCCCACCGATACCCCCTAAAATAACCGGCGACCTTGAAGCCCGTATCATGGCTTTGGTCTATAGTAAGCCCCCTGCTGGATACCGCAGTTGGACCTTGAGATTACTGGCCCATACCTGCGTGGAATTGCAGTATGTGGATACCATATCCCACATGACGATAAGCCGCCTTTTCAAAAAACGCCGCTTAAACCACACCGGTTTGTTGTTGCCGGGTAAGTAGTAATCATACACCGAATCATCCCTTTGCTCTTGGTACAGTACTCTGTACTAAAGAATCGTCCTATAGTAAGGTAAAAAAGCATGTTGAAAACAGTATGTTCAAAGGAAAAACATGAAAACCAGGGTGCGGTTTGTAGCCTTAGGCGGCGGCCAGGAAGTGGGGGCAAGTTGTTATTTCCTCCAAATAAATGAGTGGAATATCCTCTTGGATTGCGGCAAAACTCCTCAGCTGGCTCCCCATTTCTCCTTCATCTTAAGACCGCCCTTCCTTGAATCCTTACAGCAGCTTAACCATATCTTTATATCCCATAGTCACTATGACCATGTCGGGGAACTGGTGTATCTGGCTTCAGAATGTACGCAGGGGAGCATCTATGCCACTCCCATCACCCAAGCCCTGATTGCCTATATGCTTTGGGATAGGGGGGGCACCTACACCGGTGCAAAGACGAGCCTGCAGCAGGAATATGAAGAAATACAGATCAACAGGGCAATCAGTGCTATTATTACTGAGGGGTATTGCCGTCCCATTCCCTTACCCGGTTATACGGTTACCTTCTATGAGGCAGGGCATATACCCGGCGCGGCTATGGTACACATCAAAACCCCTGACCGAAGCATCCTCTATACCGGTGATTTTTCCTGTCAGCCCAGTGCCCTGACTTCCTCCTATATTTTACCTGCTGGGCTGCAATTTGATACGATTATTGTATGCGGGCTTCACGCAAAACACCCGTCCCATACCTCGGCGAGAATAAACAGAAAGATACGGTTACTCATGAAGTCAATACAGAGAAAATTGGAAGCAGGATATTCGATATATTTAGAAACAGCGCAGCTTACCAAAGCATGGGAGGTTTTACAGGTTATCAATGATGCTATGGAAAAAAACAGCTTACCTACGGTACCGGTATATATTGACCGGTACTTGCTGTCCTTGGCAGAAAAAATGGAGCACATGAACATCCGGGTCTTAAAACCCTGGAATCATGCAGGATCTGGTACGGTACCAGGGTTGTGGATTGGGCGAAAATATCCGGGGGCTTTTTACACCCTTCCTGACACGCAACGGTATACGCAGAAAGTTGATTTTTCATTGCATCCAACGTATCGTGAGTTAAAGCATTTTATACTCACCTATAATCCAAAAACCGTCATCCTGGTGCATACCGGGTATGATGTTGAAGGCGCGGCTAATTGTTTGGAAGCAGAACTCATGGCTTGTGCTGCTTGTAGAAGCCAGTTTATCTATGCTGAGAATGGTGAAATATATACCATATAAGATAAATAAAATAAGTAAAGGAGTGCTTATGATACCAAAGGATATCCTTGAAGAACTGGATAATGTAATTGTCAAGCATACTAGGAGAATTGCCCATAATCGAGATATATATCTTGTGGAAAATACGTTGTTGACCGAATACTGTCTGCATCCTGAATGTGACCCGTGGCAGATTGCAGCGCTGCTCAATACTCAATCAGGTACCGAAGAGTACAACGGTCATAAGATAATTCATAAGCTCAGGAACATGAACCTCAACATAAGTGAACGGAAGCAGATAATACAAACCGCCCTGCAGATGGGAGAAGTGGGGTTTAATTGCCTTAATGGGGATATGCCTTCCTTTAAGCAATTCAGGGACTATACCGCGGCGCCGAATATACACCCCAATGAGATGCGGTGCGTCCTGATGGCTCTTTTTGTAAATCATCCGGTACTGCAGAAACTTGAGCACGCTAAGGGTATCTTTCATCTGAGCAGATCGTATGCAAAAAACTGTCTTTTGGATATTATTTATAATGCAGAGGATATATATCGTGCCCATGAAAGGGATGTACCCAGTTCAGAACGATTTGAGCAGCAACTTGCCCGTAAAGAAGAGCAGCTGCGCAGGACGAACGAGATATTGGAAGAACTGCAAAATGAATTTGAAATCCAAATACAAGAAAGCAAAACCCAGGAAATAGCGAATTTTTTTTCATCGTTGAATTCAGAAAAATACGGCTTTATCCTGGACGGCTTGTTTGCCACTAAAGCGGGATTAGATGAGCTTAAGAAGCGCAGGTACGAATTACCGGTCGAGATAAACGGGCTTACCATCTTGATACGGAAACTCGTCCAGTTTGTAAAAGATAGCGGTATTAATCCGGTACTCCGTATTGGTACGATTATGACGGTCAAAAGTAAGGATATTGAAAATTACACGTACCGTGGTTCACCCTTTAAAGATGACCAAGAAGTCAAAAAGGTGGAAGTCATTTCACCGGGTTGGCAGTTTAAGGACAAAGACAGACAATTATCTCGTCCTACCATAAAAGAAATAAAAGAGGAAAAATATGACAGATGATCATGACGAACTATGCGTGGGTATTGATTTGGGTACCACCAATTCGGTGTTATCCATCATAAATCTCACCCCCAGCGGCAACATCGTGAACAAGGTGGTGGATATTACCCGGTATGAGGATGTGTTTTCCACTGTGGTTCATGCTGATGGATTCAAAGGCTGTACGGTAAAAAAACCCTTGCTTCCCTCGTACGTGTATTACCGGGAGGATCGCAAGGGAGACCTGAAACCGCTCGTCGGTGATTTTGCCAAAAGACAGTACACCATGCGGCCTACGTTTGTGGCTCGCTCCATAAAGAGCCAGATGGGACAAACCAGTTTGATCGGCCTCAGTCCTGATATTCCAGACAAGACCCCTGAGGCAATCGCGGCGCAAATCCTCAAACACATGCTTTCAGAAATTAAGCGGGTGTATCACCGGGAGATCCGGGATGCGATCATTACCGTACCGGCTAGTTTTGATGCGGCCATGTGTCAAGCCACGGTTGAGGCAGCAAGACTTGCTGGGATAGATGTACTCAATAAAGATAGAAGCAAGCGACAGGTCCTGCTTTCTGAACCCAATGCGGTGATGTATGATTTACTCAATCAAATGCAAAAAGGAGAAATACCAGCCCACATCCTGGATACTTCACAAGCGCAAAAAGTCTTGGTGTTTGATATTGGAGGAGGAACCCTTGATATAACCTTACATACCATCAGCAGAAATGATAAAAATAACGAGATTTTACAAATGGATGAGATTGCCACAAACCGGTACACCCGTCTTGGAGGAGATGACTTTGATTTATTCTTGGCCCAGGAAATGTATATCCGGTATTGCAATCAATATCGCAATACCCCCAGTATCGTACACAAGATAGAAGCAGAAAAAGAAGAAGTAATGGCACAGTTAGTAAGTTATTCTGAAAATTTAAAAATAGATATCAATGATCAAGTGTCAACTACCCAAGATGATACTTGGGGAGATGAAGCCATCGAGAGTTCTGTAGGCGGCCGTATGCATAACGGCTATGCTTATGATGATACCTTTAGCAAAGATCAATTTGAAAAAATTATTGATCCCCTGTTAGGAAATCACTTACAGTATCAAGACTACAAACGTTTTGATACGATTCAGGACGAAACATCGATCAATACTATTATTTACCCTATATTGGATGTGTTAAAAAAAGCATCCCATAAATTACGGGCTCATACGGTCGTGGTTGATGCGGTCGTGTTAAACGGCGGCATGTCTAAATTGTACCTCATCCAAGACAGGCTTGAACGGTTTTTTAGTTTTAAACCCATTGTTGCCCTGGATCCTGACCAGGCAGTTGCCCGAGGTGCAGCGGTGTATCATTATTATCTGCATAAATACGGGGAAGCGGATGTGGGATTACCGGTGAATACCGGTAATAATTCGGGTATACAACTAAGAAGTACCATTTTAAATGAGGCCCTCTTCCTGGGAACCAAGGGAGGGGCCCATGAATTATTGGTGGACGCCGGATCAGAACTCCCCTTTATTTCAAACAACATTGATGGATTTTCGATAGATCCCCATCAGAATAAAATCAAAATACCGATACGGAGAAAAGATACTTCAGGAGGGTATACGACGATTGCCTCAGGAGAAATGACCTTTGAAAAATCCTATAGAAACGGGGCGACGGTTTCTATTCAATTTAGCCTCAGCCGGAGTAAGATCCTATCTTTCAGAGCTTCAACTGGTTTTGAAGAGGGGATAACCACCATCTCGGTTGATAAAGGGACGACGGTTGCTTCCCGGTACTTAATGGCTCCCAAGCAGGGATCCTACTTGATTCCAAACAATGAAATCACCAAACTTGCCGCTTTATACCAGCAAAGAAGAAAGGGGAACAAAGATGATATCAACAAACGAATTAAGTTATGCATAAGAACGATCCTTTCGTGCAGCAATTCTGTTGACTTTGCCGAGGTCATACTGAAGGATCTGTACAGACAGCAGCAGCAGCAGAAACGGGATGAATTTTTTATCCAGCGTTTGCTGATTCTCTCCCGGAAGTTTGCTCCAAGATGGGATAAATCCTATCAGCAAACCCTGGTTCAGCGGTGCATTACGATTGCTTCGGCAATTAACCATACGTTCATCTCCGTAAGCGGCGATAAAGTCGCCACCATTAATGAAGCGATCCGGAACATCGGCTTATTCGGTGATACCCAGCAGCTTGAAACCCTGCTTGCCTTTCATGATAAGGGTACACGGTATGAAGATACGCTCATCTATGCCCACGCAGTATCACAAACCGCGGTGGCATGGATCTATGAGCGGATACAGGAAACATCCTTACGCAGCAGTTTATGGGGAATAGGCGTGGGTTTACAGCGGAACGGCAAAGCTGCTGAATCCTTGGACCTGCATGAGGTGGTGAATAAAATACTAGAAATCATGGAGAATCATACGTTGAACGGCAATAACCGGCAATGTGCGCTGATTTCACTCGGGTTGATCTGCGATCAACGGGAAAGTGCCGTAGATCCGGTAAGCAGAGACTTTGCAGATACGGTACAGGATCGTATTCACAAGATCATGGTCTATTACGAAACCACTAAACATCTCACGGTTGCCTTACAGTTGATTAAAGGGGAATTGTTGAGTGAAGAAGATGAACGGTTTTTGTTACAGAAAATAAACAACGTGGATGACGATGAAGAATAACCGCACAATCGACCATATACGTGGAGGCGTTCCGAAAGGAGGTTACGTCCTAGGCCATTTGCAGGGCCAAGGTACGTTCGCTGGTGGGCTTGTAAGATTATCTAGGCCGGGGGTACAATAGAACTATGTTAGATAAACTTACTCAGAAAATATCCGATGCGCTTAGGACTATTTCCGGCAAGAGCGCCATTACGGAAAAAAATATCAATGATGCAGTAGAAACCATTAAGATGGCCTTGTTAGAAGCGGATGTAAACTTGCGGGTAGTCCGCCGTTTTGTCAATGCCACCATAGATGAGGCTAAGGGTGAGAAGGTACTCCGTTCGGTCAATCCGGGACAGCAGTTTATTAAGATCGTCCATGACAAGCTTGTGTTTTTTTTGGGGGATACCAAACAGGATCTACACCTGAAAGGGCCCGATACCCTTTCTTGCATCCTGATGTTAGGGCTTCAGGGTTCAGGAAAGACCACCAGCTCTGCCAAGTTGGCCCTTCGGCTCAAAAAAGAAGGTAGGCATCCGTTACTGGTGGCTTGCGACCTAGTCAGGCCCGCAGCCATAGAGCAGCTGGCGATTTTGGGAAATCAAGTGGAGGTACCGGTCTACAAAAAAATAGGGGCCACGGACAGTGTCAAGGTGTATAAAGATGCGGTGAATTGGGCGCGGCAGAATATGATCGACACCCTGATCATTGATACCACAGGCCGGCTCCAGATAGATGAACCTATGATGGCGGAACTTTCCCGGTTGAAGCAGGCTGCTGCACCAGACGAGCTGCTCCTGGTGGCGGATTCCATGACCGGTCAGTCTGCGGTAGATATTGCCAAGGTTTTTGATGAAAAGGTCGGCCTTACCGGGGTGGTCTTAACCAAATTCGATTCCGATACTCGGGGTGGGGCGGCTTTATCCCTCAAGACCATCACGGGCAAACCCCTCAAGTTCGTGGGTACCGGGGAAAAACCCGAAGATTTTGAACTTTTCCATCCGGATCGCATTGCAGGCCGAATCTTGGGCATGGGTGATGTGGTGAGCTTGGTTGAAAAAGCCCAATCCGTGATCAACCAAAAAGAAGCGGAAGCCCTGCAGAAGAAGATGGAAAGGGAGACCTTTACCCTGGATGATTGGCTTAATCAGCTCCGGTCGATGAAGAAGATGGGTTCCCTCCAATCTATGCTGGATATGATCCCCGGTATAGCGGGCAAGGTAAGCGAAGAGGATATTAACAAAGAGGATTTCAAAGGGCAAGAGGCTATATTAACCTCCATGACCCGGAAAGAACGGTTGAATCATCTGATTATAGGCCCTTCCCGGCGTACCCGTATAGCCAGAGGATCCGGTACATCGGTGGCGGAAGTGGCCCGGCTCATCAAGAAATTTGAAAAGATGCGTACCATGATGAAAAAGATGACTAAGCTAAATCGAAATCCTGCATCCCAATCCATGATGGCGCG
>JAISBK010000204.1 GCA_031266255.1 Treponema sp. | reverse complement strand
GCGGAATTTAACCTGGAAGCTGAACTGGCGGCTGAACGGGAAGCGGGCCAGGAAATAGGCTGGAAAGCGGGCCAGGAAATAGGCTGGAAAGCGGGCCAGAAAATAGGCTGGGAAGCGGGTCAGAAAATAGGCTGGGAAGCGGGCCAGGAAGAACGGAACAGAGCGATAGCCAGAAACGCCCTGGCCGAAGGAGCCTCCCCTGAGTTTGTGCAAAAAATCACCGGCCTTGACCTTGAGACGCTCATGCAGCTTTCCTCAACATAAGCCCCTATTCCCGTTAAGGAGTGTAGATGGCTTTGGGGTCTCTTTCTCACTCTTTATCCTGTCTGGAATTAGTTATTGTGTAATTTTTTGTAATATAACGATTTAGATCATTTTTGGTAACATTTTTCGTGAGGTCATGCGCCCTCTTGACCAAGCCCGCGGCTCTATGTCATAGTCTGGTATGGAAGCCCGTACTATTTTTCGTAATATCTCTCCCCTGGATCACCGGTATTCCCTTTCAGAACAAGCACTCTTTGAAGCCTTAGAACCGTGGATTTCCGAGGACGCGGCAATAGGTTCCTGTGTCAAGGCAGAAATCGCGCTCATGACCGCGCATCTCACCCTGCGGGGGGCTTTACGCCCCGAATTGAAAACAGCCTTGGAACAGGCCGGGGCTGAGGTAAGCAGCGCAGCGGTGTATGCAGCAGAAGCAAAGACCAAACACCACATCCGGGCCTTGGTGCAGGTGCTTAAAAGCAAGGTTCCGCCGGAAACCGCGGCTTTGGTGCATCTGGGGGCGACCAGTGCGGATATCCTGGATACTGCCCTCTCGTACCGGATGCAGGGGGTAACCAGGGAGATCATCCTGCCCCGCTTGCGGGAACTGGAACTCCTGTTGTGCGGTTTTGTGGAACAAGAGGCCGCAAGTCCTCAGGTGGGCCGTACCCACGGCCAACATGCGGTACCCATCACCCTGGGTTTTGCCCTGGCTGAATACGTTTCCCGGTTGGGTAAGTCCATTCTGGAGATTGAGCGCCGTGTTCAAGACCTCAAGGGAAAACTCGCCGGAGCCGTGGGAGCCTACAACGCCACCACACTGATCACTGCTGACCCGGAAGCTCTAGAACGGCTCTACTTGCAGGAACTGGGACTTGAGCCTTCGGAACATGCCACCCAGTTAGTGGAGCCTGAGTATCTCCTGCGGCTGCTTTTAGAATTCAACGTGGCTTTCGGGATCATCGCCAACCTGGCGGATGATATCCGTAACCTCCAGCGCAGCGAAATCGGGGAACTGCGGGAACGCTTTACTCAGGATCAGGTCGGTTCGTCTACCATGCCGCAAAAACGGAATCCCTGGAACGCGGAACACGTCAAAAGCCTCTGGAAAGCCTTTATGCCCCGGGTGACGACCTTTTTCATGGATCAGATAAGTGAACATCAGCGGGATCTGACTAATTCCGCAAGTCAGCGCTTTATTGCGGACTATGTCTTCGGCTTCTGCTTGGGGGTAAGCCGGATGACCAGCATCATCCAAGGGCTTGAGCCGGATCATGAACGACTCTTGTCCAACCTGCAAGACGGGGGCATTCCTGGAGGGATCATGGCGGAGCCGGCGTATCTGTTACTTGCAGAAACCGGGGTTTCCGATGCCCATGAAGTGATTCGGCGGATAACCCTGCGGGCAGAGCAGGAATCATGCAGTTTTGCCCAAGCCCTATCCCAGGAAGGGCCGGTGCTGGAACGGATCGCCGGGAAACTGGTAGAACTGGGGCTTGTGGCGTCTCCGGGAGAAGCACAAGCATTTTTTGAGCGCCCCCAAGCCTACTGCGGCCTGGCCGTCCAGAAGGCCAAAGCCATTGCCCGGAAATACCGGATACTGACAGGAGGCGGAAAACCGCTCGAGAGCCTGGAATCCAAACAAGTAAGAAAGGAGATACAAGAAAAATATGTTTAACGAAGCGCTGTCCTATGATGATGTGCTGCTCCTGCCCGGGTATGCGGAAATCCTTCCCAAGGCCTGTGATGTGCATACGAATTTCTGCGGGGACTTGTCCTTGAATGTGCCCATTCTGTCTTCGGCGATGGATACGGTAACCGAAGAACAGTTGGCCATTGCCATTGCCCTTGAGGGAGGCTCTGGGGTCATCCACCGGAACCTGAGCCCTGATGAACAGGCCCAACAGGTAGCTCATGTGAAACGGTACCTCAACTGGATCATTGATGCCCCGGTTACCCTGGGAAAGGACGCCCGGATCCGGGATGTGAAGCAGATGATGGAGCGGTACAAGGTATCGGGTATGCCGGTAGTGGATCCTGAGGGAAAACTGTTGGGAATCATCACCAGCAGGGATCTGAGGTTTTGTGAGGATGAGAGCCGTTTGGTAACAGAGGTAATGACCCAGAAAGTGATAGTAGAACAGGGGGAACCTTCGGTATCCAGCGCCCGGGAGAAATTCGACCGGTATCGGATCGAAAAGCTGCCGGTGGTGGATGCTCAAGGCAGGCTCACCGGACTCATCACCGTCAAAGATATGGAAAAACATGCCAAGTTCCCCCGGGCCGCCACCGATAAAACAGGCCGGCTCATCGTAGGAGCCGCGGTTTCTCCCCAGGATTACCTGGTCAGACTTCCCTTGCTGAAAAACGCCAAGGTTGATTATGTGGTGCTCGATACTGCCCACGGGGATTCTAAGAGCGTCATGGAAGCGGTGCGCGGTATTAAAGAAGGGTTCCACATACCGGTTATCGGTGGGAATGTGGCTACTAAAGCAGGAACCCGCAGGCTCATTGAAGCCGGATCCGATGCGGTTAAGGTGGGTATTGGTCCCGGCTCGATCTGCACGACCCGGATCGTGGCAGGGGTCGGCGTGCCCCAGTTTACCGCGGTGTGGGAGTGCGCTGAAGAGGCGGCGAAATCAGGGATTCCGGTCATTGCCGACGGCGGGATCAAGTTCTCAGGTGATATTACCAAGGCCGTTGCTGCCGGAGCCAATGCGGTGATGATCGGGAATCTCTTTGCAGGACTTAAAGAGGCCCCAGGCCGGGAGATTATCTTTGACGGCCGCATTTACAAGGAATATCGGGGCATGGGCAGTATGGGAGCCCTCAATGACGGCGCCCGGGATCGCTATCAGATAGGCAAAGATGAGCATCCGGTTCCTGAAGGCATTGAAGGCCGGGTTCCCTACAAAGGGGAACTGCGGGATTATCTGGTTCAGCTCGTCTCAGGGCTGCAAAAGGGTATGGGGTATTGCGGGTGCAAGACCATTGCCGAGTTAAAGCAATACCGTCATTTCGTTAGGATTACCGCGGCGGGCCTACGGGAAAGCCATGCCCACGATGTAAGTATCACCCAAGAAGCGCCCAACTATACGAGGGCGTAACGTTAAGGAGGATATATGAAGGTTGTGGTCATCGGCGCCCAATGGGGTGATGAGGGGAAAGGAAAGATCGTGGATTACCTGGCAAAAGAGGCCCAGATAATCGTCCGGTTTTCAGGAGGGGCTAATGCCGGGCATACCATTGTCATCGGGAATGAGGAGTATGCCCTGCACTTGATTCCTTCAGGGATTCTGTATCCGGATAAAATGGTGATTCTCGGTGCAGGGATGGTGATCGATCCTGCGGCCCTTTTTATCGAACTGGCCATGTTGGAAGAACGGGGCATTGATACCACAGGCCGGGTTTTTATTGCGGACCGGGCTCACCTGGTGCTTCCCCGATACATCCAGATCGACCGGGAACGGGATCAGGCCCGGAAAAAGCCCATCGGTACTACCGGCCGGGGCATTGGTATCACCTATTCCATGAAAAGCGACCGGGACGGCATTCGTATCGCGGATCTTACCTGGAAAGACAAATTGGATGAACTGGAACCCGCGGATAAGGAGTTCCTGTCTCCGTATCAGGAACGATTGTTGGGTATGTCCATCGATCTTTCCGCCTACCTGGTGCATCGCAAGAACTCCCAGATCCTCTTTGAAGGCGCACAAGGAGCCCTCTTGGATCTTGATTTGGGAACCTATCCGTATGTATCAAGCGGGATGTCCTGCGCCGCAGGAGCAGCGGTGGGGGGCGGGGTTGGTCCTCGGGCACTGGATAAAGTACTGGGGGTGTTCAAAGCCTATACGACCCGGGTGGGGAACGGTCCTTTCCCCAGCGAATTCGACCCTGATTCTGAAGACGCACTATGCCGCCTTGTCCGGGATACAGGCCGGGAATACGGGGTTACTACCGGGAGACCCCGGCGCTGCGGTTACTTAGACCTGGTGGCCCTGCGCTACGCCTGTCTTACCAATTCCATTGATGCGCTGGTGATGACCCACCTGGATGTGTACGACACCTTTGAGGAAATCAAAGCCTGTATTGCCTATCGTATCGGCGACCGGATCGTGGAAAGTTTTCCTTCTTCCCTTGAAGCCCTCAACCATGCCAAGCCGATACTCCGTTCTTTTCCGGGCTGGAAGAAGTCCCTTTCCAATGCCTTGACCTACGAAGAATTTCCCCTGGCCGCTATGGAGTATATCGAGTTTATTGAGCGGTTCTGTGAAACCCCCATTGACATCGTCTCCGTAGGGTATGACCGCAAGGAAACCATCATCAGGAAAAGTCCCTGGACTCGTTCATAATCCGGGCACCGGGAGATAAAGTAACGTAATGAAGCATAACGAAAAGATACTGATCCTTGATTTTGGGAGCCAAACCACCCAGCTTATAGGCCGCAGGATCCGGGATCTGGGGGTCTATACAGACATCATCCCTGGGGATGCCTCCCTCACCGATACCGTACTTGCCGGCGTCCGGGGTATCATCCTGTCCGGTTCCCCTGAGTCGGTGTATACCCCTGCAGCTCCGGTTCCGGATCCGCGGATCTACACCTGCGGGCTACCCCTCTTAGGTATCTGCTACGGGCTCCAGCGGATGACCGCGGATCTTGGGGGGCTTGTGGAGCCGCTCCCCCAGCGGGAATACGGCGGTGTAGAGGTCAGGGTTTTTCCCCCAGCGCTACCTGCGGCTTGTACCGATAAGGGGCGGCGGTTTTTTGCGGGTTTCGATAGGTCCATCCCGCTTTCCGGTCTTATTACCGGAAGCACCAAATGCCCCGCAAGGGATCTTGTTTTTACCGCGTGGATGAGCCACGGCGATACCCTGACGCGGCTTGCTCCAGGGTTTAAGGAATACGGCAGGAGCAGTACCGGCTTCCCCGCTGTGGTGATCCACCAGGACCAGGAAACAAAACCCTGGTTCGGGCTTCAGTTTCATCCAGAGGTGAGCCACTGCGAACGGGGGCAAGAGATCCTCGCGGCTTTTGTGTTTGGGGTATGTGCGTGTGCTCAAGCATGGACCATGGAACAGTACCTGGAACAGGTTAACGTAACCTTGGTAGAACAAATCAGTACCAGTCCGGTGCTGGTGCTCATTTCAGGCGGGGTGGACTCCACCGTGACCGGAGCCTTGTTGCTCAAGGCCTTGGATCCTGAGCAGGTGCATCTTATGTACATGGATACCGGGCTTATGCGAAAAAATGAAACCTTCACCGTACAACGTACCCTAGAAGGGCTTGGGGCCCGGCATCTGCACATAGTCCGCAGTGAAACGGCATTTTTATCGGCCCTTAAGGGCGTGGAGGATCCAGAGGCGAAACGTACCGTTATCGGGGATATGTTCATCACCATTCAGGAACAAGAAGTCGCCCGCTTGGGGCTGCCGGATTCCTGTTTCCTTGCCCAGGGTACCCTTTATCCGGATCTCATCGAAAGTGGTAGAGGGATCGGCGCCAAGGCCCAGCTCATCAAGAGTCATCACAACGTAGGCAGCCCGCTGGTGGAGGCAAAACGCCGGGCAGGCCGGATCATCGAACCGCTGGATAAGCTCTACAAGGACGAGGTTCGCCGGCTTGGCCGCCTGCTTGCCCTGGACGAAGAGATTATCCGCCGCCACCCCTTTCCCGGCCCAGGTCTGGCGGTCCGTATCCTGGGGGAAGTTACCCAGGAAAAGTGTGCCATTCTCAGGGAGGCTGACGCGCTCTACCTTGAGGAACTCAAAAAGCGGCGTTCTCCCCAAGGGGAGCGATTGTACGACGAGATATGGCAGGCATTTGCCGTGCTCCTGCCCGTCCGTTCCGTGGGGGTAGCCGGGGATGTACGCAAATACGGGTGGGTTCTTTCCCTCAGGGCCATTGTAAGCACTGACGGCATGACTGCGGATGTGTATCCCTTTCCCATCAAGGATCTGCTGGAAATTTCCACCCTGATTACCAATACGGTCAAAGACATAGGCCGGGTTACCTACGACATATCCTCCAAGCCCCCGGCTACCATTGAGTGGGAGTAGGGAAATTGGGTACTTCATTTGATCTGAGGGAAAGGCGGGTGGAGCGGATTCGGAAATCCGTAC
>JAISBK010000200.1 GCA_031266255.1 Treponema sp. | reverse complement strand
GGGCCTTTGCGGTTTTTTACTTTCAGCATCCGTCAATGCTGAACTTCCAGGAGTCAATGGAACAACGAGAGAAACGGAATAACCTGCGGTCATTGTTTGGGGTGGAAAAGATACCGGGGATCGACCAAATCAGAAATATACTGGACGGGATAGAACCGGGCGGGCTGTATAGGGCGTTTGACCAGGCTCTTGAAATGGCGGGGGAGGAGGGGGTGCTGGAAAGCTACCGAGTGCTGAACGGCACTATTCCGGTAGTGTTGGATGGGACGTGGTATTTTTCATCGGAAGAGATACACTGCGACCATTGTCTTACGATGGAGAAGAAGAACCGGGAGGGCAAAACATGGACCCTGTATTGGTAGTGGCGGCGGTGGTAAGCCCGGCAAGCCTGAGGTGGTATTGCCGCTCATACCTGAGTTTATCCGGAATGAAGATGGGAAGGAGAAGCAAGATGGTGAGCGGAACGCGGCGAAACGGTGGATCAAACGACATAGGGAACGGTATTCGGCCTTGAAACTGACTATATTGGGAGACAATCTGTACTGTTGCCACCCGATATGCATGGAACTGCTTGAGGCGGGGATGAGCTTTCTGTTGACCTACAAGGAGGAAAGTCATCCGTGGATAGCCGAGTAGGTGCGGTATGGAGCACTTGAAACGCGGGAAGTTCGGGAGTGGAACGGGCGCACTCATCTAAGGCACCGGTATAGCTGGGTGAACGGGATAGAGAACCGGGCTGAGGGGGAAAAACTATTGGTCAATTATCTGCGGTATGAACTATACAACGAGCAGAAAGGGGAAGTAACGTACCGGAACAGTTGGATAACCAACCATGCAGTGAATAGTGGGACGGTGAGGAACCTGGTAGACGGTGGCCGTGCGCGGTGGAAGATAGAGAACGAACACAATAATGGGTTAAAACACCACGGGTATAATCTGGAACACAACTTTGGGCATGGGAAGGAACATGCGAACGAGCTATTTTGCCTGCTTAATCTGTTGGCGTTTCTGTTTCACGGAATCCAGGTACTAGCGGAAGATGAATACCGGAAGGTGTATGGGTTATTTGGTAGGAAGGACGATTTCTTCTGGGCATTGCGCTACGAAACCGCCCGTTACTTCCATAAAGACTGGCATGACCTGTTCCTGACGGTCTCCGGTATTGCCCCGGATAGTTGAATTCGGAATTGCTGCCTGGAACGTTGGATACCTTGACGGTATTCCCTTCAGCCTGTATAATATGACTACTGTGCTGTTATGTAAGGATGATTTATCGTGACCGACCGTATGATTGAGGCTGCCGTAGCCGACATAGCGGGGCTTGTCCTGTTTGCAAACCTGAGGGACAAGTCCTTTATGCAGGCTTTTACCGCATTGCTTGAGCACATAGCGTCTAAAAGTCATGCAGATAATGCGGTGCAGTTGATTCGCTCCTGGGCTTGTTTTATGGCTTCCCTTATGGCTTTCTCAAGCGAGGCATCCTCTGGGGAAGCCTCGGGTACGGACCAGGGGTATGGTGATTTTTATCATGCGGTGGCCTGTATGACCCTCAGGGACGACAATCTATTTACCCGTACTGCAGAAGTTCACCCTGGGGAGATCGATACGTTCCCGGGGGCCTTGGCTACGCTGGCTCAGATTGACCTTTCCCGTTTGGGGCGGATTGCCGCTTTTGATATCCCCAGTCTGGGGATTCATATAGGAGCGGTCCTACGGGAACGGGTTCCTTCCCTGGATAAACCGGCCCAAGCCATAGAGGCGGAAGCCCGGGTCCTGTGGGCAGTGGAGGGGAAGCGAGCCGGGGCATATCCAATCCTGGACACCCTTTTTCCTGAACATACTGACTGGGGAGCGGCCCTTGGTGCAGTTACCGCGTATATCCACCGTACCGGTGCAGGTCCTCTGGGGCGGTACCGTTCCTTCCGCTGGGTGGAGGCTCCGGTCTCGGCCTTGAAACCGGTTCTGAACCCCGATCCGGTGCAACTTTCTTCCCTGGCTGGATATGAGGATCAGCGTTCCCTTGTCATTGCCAACACCCTTAGGTTTCTTGAGGGAAAACCTGCCAACAACCTGCTGCTATACGGCGACCGGGGTACCGGCAAATCCGCCACTGTCAAGGCGGTGTGTAACGAGTATGCCCATCAGGGGCTTAGGCTGCTGGAAGTCTCCAAAAGAGCGCTGGTGCAGCTTCCTGATATCCTTGAAACACTCCGTTTCCGGGGCTTGCGGTTCATCATCTTTATCGACGACCTTTCCTTTGAAAAGACCGATGATTCTTTTACCACGCTGAAGATGCTGTTGGAAGGGGGGATTGAGGCCCGGCCTTCCCAGGTGGTGATCTACGCCACCAGTAACCGTCGGCATTTGGTTAAAGAGTACGCCGCGGATCGGCCCACTACGGCTATGGCTGCCGACGCCTTGGCTACGGGAGATATGCGGGCGTTCGACACCATGCAAGAACAGTTCTCCTTGGCAGATCGTTTTGGTCTCACCGTGGTGTTCACTGCTCCGGGCCAAGAAGACTTTCTCCGTATTGCCGAATACATCGCGCTCAAGCGAGGTCTCATAAGCGATCCCCCTCATACAGAAGCATGGAAAACCTTTAGAGAAAACGCCCTCCGCTGGGAGCGATGGTTCAATGGCCGTTCTCCCCGGACCGCAGTGCAATACGTGGATTGGATAGCCGGTGGCAATGGATTTCCCTGGGATTAATGGGCAGCGTCGGTTCACGGGAGGGCTCCTCAGGTTCAAGTTTTTTTGCCAGACTGCTAAACCTTACGCTTTTGCTAGTATATTAGTAGTATGAAGCTAACAATTCTTGGTTCTGGTACCTCTCACGGCATTCCGGTAATAACTTGTCAGTGCCCGGTATGTCGTTCCGATGACCCCCGGGATAAGCGAATGCGTTCTTCTCTTTATATAGAAGGCAGGGCCGGGGAGCGGGTGGTGATTGATACCGGACCCGAATTCCGGCTTCAGGCACTTCGAGCAGGGATCACCCGATTGGATGCGGTTTTTTTGACCCATCCTCATGCGGATCATGTGCATGGACTGGATGATCTACGGCCGCTTTGTAGAGACCTGAATAAAAAACCCATTCCGGTGTACGGTAACCGGTATACCATAGAAGAACTCAGGGAACGGTTCTCCTATATTTTTAGACATACCCAGTATGGAGGTGGAAAACCCCGCATTAATCCCCGGGTGATCCGAAAACCAGTACGAATAGGCGCCCTTAGCTTTACCCCGATACCGGTAAAACACGGTATGCTTGATATTGTAGGTTGGAAAATAGCTGAGCTTGAGGATGGGCAAACCCAGGAACGAGGGGGAGCTGTCTACTTAACTGACACGAGTATGATACCTGATACTTCCTTGGACCTCATCCATTCCCCGGAAGTACTCATCATTGGCGGGCTGCGAGTCCGTCCCCACGAAACCCATTTCACCTTCAAGGAAGCCCTGCAAGTTGCCCTCCAGATCCACAGCCAACGGATGTACCTAACCCATATTTGCCATGAACATTCCTACCGGGATATTGATGCCTATTGTCATGCCTTTCAAGCTGACCAGGATTGTACGGGTGTTTCTATGGGTTCAGCATACGACGGCCTCGAGGTAGAGGTATAACCATACCCTCTCTTGATTATTTAGTAAAACCCCCTTATCCTAACAACGTATACTTCAAAGGAAGTGAGGTCAGACCAAAAGGTCTGCGATCCCCAAAGGATCGGTTATTCCTCTGCTATCCCGTAACTGTGATTGGGAAAATCCGCCCTTAATGGTCACTGGGCCGGCTGTTGTACTCAGGCCAGGCCCGGGAAGACCGGCGGGGAACCGCCCATAAGCCAGGAAACTTTGGTATACTCAGACCTTGGGTCTGGCGGGCCTGTATAGGTCTGCATCTATTTTCTAGGCTTCGAGGATTGAGCCTTG
>JAISBK010000198.1 GCA_031266255.1 Treponema sp. | reverse complement strand
CCCATGGAACTGGTCCCTGCGGCCATGAAGTTTTCCGTCGAGGTGGGCAGACATCTTCTTTCCCGGTTTGAACATTTTCACAAAGCGTAACGGCCGTGGAAAACAAAGCGGCCGGTTTAGGCGAGGGGTACTATCTTTATTCCTGTTTGGACAATAGCTTTTCTTTCTTCCTTATCAAAGACCTTGTCCGTAACCAGATAATCAAACTCCGAAAGAGGGGCCACCGATAAAACAGCCGCCTGTCCGAATTTACTGCTGTCTATCATTAAGACGCTTTCCTTGGCGGAAACGATTGCTCTTTTCTGAAATACCACATCGTCATCGTAATAGCCGGTGAGGATAAGATCCTGCGAAAGCGCGGCGCCGCTGATAAAGGCCTTGTTGACACAAAAATCGTCAAGCATTTTAGTAGTTTGGTAACCCAGGACGGAATATTGGGCCGGATGTACCCAGCCGCCCAGGAAGAATAGCTTTTGGCATCTGCGCCCTCCTTCAAAAACTGTGGCAATGGAAAAAGAATTGGTAATAACCACGAGAGTTTCCGACAGATCGGGCTCAAGGGTTAGAGCTTTTGCCAGCTCCAAATTTGTGGTACAGCTTTCCAGTAAAATCGAATCGTTTTTTTGAATTAGGCGTAAAGCCGCCTGGGCGATCCGTTTTTTTTCCTCGGCATTCATGGTTACCCTTAGGTCGAAGGGTATTTCGCTTGCAGTATTGGACAGAGCGACGCCACCGTGTACCTTTATGATGAGCCCTTCCAAAGCCAGGGCGTCCAAATCCCTCCGCATGGTCTCGGAGGAAACCTTCATGGTCTCAGCCAACTGCGTGGGTGAACTTATTGGCGCCCACGCCAATATATCCAGTATTTTCTTGCGCCTCATATCCGGCTTGCCGGCCATATCCTACTTCCCTTTCCACCCCGATCTTACGTGTATCATAACATTGGTAATTTTTAGTGTCAAAGGAGTTTGGTGCCAGGTAAAAGCGGCTGCGTTTGGTTAAAAGGCCCTGCCCCGCATTTCAAACAAACTTCCTCCCGTGAGGGTAATGCCCTTCATGGTATCGGCGTTTACTTTTTCGTATTGAGGCATGGGCCATTTTCGGTAACATTTTTCGTGAGGCAACGCGTACTTTTGTTTAAATAATTTTATCTATGATAATATTTACTTCTTCTATAAGAATACCTGTATACCGTTCAATACTGCCTATAATATATTGTTGCAATTCAGGCATATTTCCTCCTAACTGAGTTCCATAGGCCACATCAATGGTTATGACCACCCGGTATCCCATATCATCATCTTTTACTGCGCTTTTTTTAATCCGTATATCTCGATTATACTCGTCTACACAGTTGATGACCATATAACTTAAGGCGGTTTCTGAAATAGTAAGCCGGTTCCGTCGTGAGTATTCAGGACGTACCAAGGACTTTTCATGCATCCTCGGCATAGGACCGATTCCAGGGGGTACGGGGTTTCGTTTAAATATCCGAATGGCATCGTAGAAAATAGTAGGGTAATTGCGTTTAACCTCAATGGATGGTACCGGAATCACATGTTTTCCTTCGATTCGTCTTGTTCTAATGGCATTTTCAATGTCGGCTTGGGATGCGATATCCTCAATCTTGATGATTTTACCCGGTGGTGGAAGTTGGAGCCTGGTGGCAATTTTATTCACCATCTTTTCCGAAGTACCCAAAATAAGGATTTTCTTGAATTTTTCTCCCTGGAGCTTCCGGGCAACCTCGTCCCGCTGACTTTTTTCATCAAAGAGGGCGACTTTCACCGCTGCAAGGAAGGTCTTCTCTTTTTTGGCAGAATGACCTGCCAAGATACGGTTATCCCGGATAAGCAGGCCATCATCAATGATAAAATCAATCCGGTATTTCTGGGCAACCAGTTTAGCCCGGAAACTCTTACCCGTACCACTCTCTCCCACCAGGGCATAAATTTTAATTCTCCTCAATCTTAAAAAAATATCCCCAATCATACTTTTCCTTGACTTCCCAGGGCACTTTTACGACTCAGCGTAACCTCTTTTACTATTATATCCCAATTGGGAGGTGTTTACGCACTCATTTGCGTGTTCTTTTTTGAAAGAGCCTCAGAGAGGTGAAAAAAATGAAAAAAATTAGTATATTGAGAAAAAAGGTGCATAATCCTCTCTATTGAACGGTAAAAAATTAAGGAAAACATGAGTGAAGTAGATATGGTTATCCGGTTAGGCTTGGGGTTTATTGCGGGGGCCATTATTGGACTTGAGCGGGCGAGTCAACACCAGGTTGCAGGGTTACGAACCCATATTCTGATTGCCACGGGGGCTACCCTCCTCATGCTGCTTTCCATTTGGCTTCCCCAGGAATTTACCGCCATGAAAAACGGAGATCCAGGACGGATCGCTGCCCAAGTGGTATCTGGTATTGGCTTTCTCGGGGCAGGAGCCATGATTCGTTTGGGGAACAACATACGGGGACTCACCACCGCGGCCTCCCTGTGGCTTATCGCGGCGGTAGGTTTGGCCATTGGTGCGGGGATGTTCCTCGCTGCAGGACTTACCGTGGTTATTACCCTAGTTACTCTTATGATCCTGAATCATATTGAACGCAGGTTGTTTCCTAAAGAATGGAACAAACTGCTGGAAATAACCTTTGATTCCGCTGCGCATACGGATAATCTGGAAATTCCTGAGTTCACCGCGTGTTTGCATCTTTTACATTCTTTTGATATCCGCGTCTTGTCTATGGATGTAGATCAAGGCATCGGCAAAGGGAAAAAAAGGGGGACCGGGGTCAAGTTACGCCTTTTTGTGGGAATTCCCGATACCACCGATATTGCCAAGCTGGTGATGGCCCTTAAAGCCAGTGCCAAGGTAGAACGGGTCGAAATGAAGGAAAAGTACTAAGCACTGTCAGCAACCGTTGACACACGGGCCGGGAGCAGGGGCTGATAGAGCATCGACGGCTGGCAGTCCGGTATGAGAAATCAGACATAAACTTTTTAGGCTTTATAGTTAGTGCGTTCCTTAAAATATCAACCGGATTGAGAAACAGCCCTTTAGGGGGTGAAGGCCTTGTCTGCCCGTTCAATAAACCAGGACATGATGGCGTCAGTTCTGGTGGTAAAGGATTCACCTACCCGCTGGTTCATACCCGGCAGGGAAACGGATTTTGCCAGAGACGCCGCGTAGATGAGAAGATATGCCTGTGCATCAATGACCGCAATCACCGATCGAAGCTTATGTTTACCGACCGCGGGGATGATCCCTACCGCTAAGGGGCTGAGATTCTGCTGCACTAAAATCAAGGCGTCTGTACCAGGGTAGTACTCGTATTGATAGATGGTATCTCCAAAAGTTAGGTCTTTTTGCCGGGTATAGAGGAGCAGGTCTGCGGGAGGCTCCGCATACACCGGATCCGGCAGGGGCTTTTTAGTATCAGGCCCATCAATCACCTGGGAAGTTTCATAGAAGACCCGCATGGCTTTGCGACTGGTGGAATAATACTGAAGCCCCGCCAGGGTACTCAACGCAAGCGTTTCATTGAACAGCGCGTTCCGCTCTGCACTACTCCATTGAGGAAACGCCGCACCCTGGGGCTTCTTATACAGGCGCAGGCTTTCCACCAAAAGATTGGGTTCTAAATCCTCCCGAGTGGTTTCCAGAAGCCGCTGAACCAGACCATGCCGGGGAATAAGCAGGGGATTGAGGCGCTTGAATTGTACCTCAAGGAGTGTTTCCCCTTCCTTGAGGAGCGTCTCTTGCTCAGGGAGGATCAAGGCATCCAGCGGAAGGGCAAAGGTTGCTCCTCCCTGGATGAGGATACCGCACCACCACAAGAGAACCATTTTTTTCATTTTTTTCTCCCTCCTCTCCCGTCAACAACCAATAACAGAGCCTAAACCAGTACCCGCTGCACCGGAACGCCCAAGGCGGCCGCGGCTTTTTCTGCACTTCCCAGTCCGGCTAAGATAATCGAAGACCCCCCCGAAGGTTTTTTGGTGTACCCGGTAAGACGCTGGGTAGCCTGGGTAATCTCGTCTGCAGAAATCCCTAACACATACGAGAGCATCCGAGCTGGGTACTCCACGGGAATACCGTAGAGGAAACGGCAGAAGTCTGAAAATCCCTTTTCCGCGTTGACCTGGGGATGGGTCCTCTTGGCATACGTTCCGATAACCGCTTTTTCCAGGAATTCCCCCGCTAACAGAGGCGGTCCCTGGTCTTGCAATACCGCGGTAAACTGGTCCAGGGAACGTAAGGGATTGGGATCCCGGTAGGTAGCCAGGGAAAAAATCCCTTCAAGGCTGTCGGCGTGGGCAAAGACACCATAGGCCCCTCCTTGCATGCGTATGGCTTCCCAAAGCGCGCCGGTGGAAAGCCCGTGAGCCAGGACGAGCTCTGCAGCGTGTTCTTTGGTTCCAAAGGCAGCGGCAGGCAGGGTCATGGCAGCAAAGCCCACCTGGAGAGAAGGGGAAGCATACACTTCAGGAACCCCAGGGCTAGGGGTACCTAACAGGGCGAAGAAGGGTTCAGGTCCAAAAGTACGGGGATTCCGGGAACAAGGCGGACCAAAGCGGCTAAATCGCTGGGCAATGGCCCGACAAGAAGCGTTCAGGGTTTCACCTGCGCCGGTGAGGTTGACCAAGAGGCCAGCCTTGGCTACCAAGGTATCCCGAATACGGATCAAAGGCGCCCGCAACGCCTCATCATCCAGGGCAGCCAGGGTATGCATAAATTCGATCTGGCTGAAACCGCTCCATAGTTCATCCACTGCCCGGGTTCGGGAACAATACCTATCTGAACGGACCGCCGCGTACCGGTGCCCCAAGGGAGCGAGGCTGGAATCCAGATCGTTCTTAAACTCCAGGACCAAGTCCCGGATACGCCGGGGATCAAAAAAATCCGCTTCGGTGATGAGCCGTAAGGCTAAATCCAGACCAGGGCCTATCTTTTCGTCCAAGACCTTGATCCGGTAGACCAGCCAATCCCGTCCGGCAAGGTCAAAGATCCCTGCTGGGGTGGGGATGGTACTACTTGCCCCCGGGGCACTGGAACTGATCTGCAGGGTCCCATAGATGCCCCCCAAGATACGGGCTCGAAGACTCGCTACCTCCCCGTAATCCAAGCCAGGCAAGCCCAGGGAAATCAAAATCCGGGAGAAAAGCGGAAGCCACGGGTAATCCGCAGGTTCGAGCACATCCACCGGGAAGGCCAGATCCACGTAGGTGATGCCGTTGGTGAAAAGATCGTGGATAAGCACCGGTATGCCCCCTGCGTCCCGGCTTTCCCGGGGTATGGGTTCCTGTTCCGGGGAAAGGTCCTGCCGGGAAAGGTGGGGAATACGTGCCAAGGCTTCAGGAGACTCACTTTCCCCTTGTATCCGGGCAAGTTCCACGGCTTTTGTCTGGATCTGGACTTTCTCTGCATCGCTCAGAGCCGCTGCGGTCTTGGCAAGCTGTTCTTCCAGGGCAGCTTCTTTCTTTTCAAGAAACCCTTGCTGAGGTTCAATCACGATACTGGCTCGATGGGGGTTATCCAGCAGATATTTCTTGATGAGGGATTCAAAATAGAGGGTGCCGTTCTCCTCAGCCTGGGCAATACGGGCTTTGAGTGCGGTGAATTCCGGTACAAAGAGGATACCCTCCCACGGGGCGCTCCCGTGCATCCAGGTTTCCAGAGACCGTTGCAGCCACACCAAGGAATAGGGACCATGGCTGCGGCGGATTTCCCGATGGGAAAATTCCAGGGACAAAAGGGCAGCCTCACGATCCTCTGGCGGGATCCCTTCTGAAGCTAAACGGTTTAATTCTCCGAGAATCAATGCCCCCACGGTCGCACCCGTATGAGGTTGCCCGGGCTGTACCCCCCTAAGACCAACGGTAAACACCAACTCCCGGAGTTCTCCTTCAAGACCGCTTGCCGGTGCCAGGTCCTCCCCTAATCCCGACTCAATGAGGGCCCGGGTCAAGGGTGAGCCGTCATGCCCCAAGAGGATCTCGGTCAGAGCGCAGAGATCCATGGTAGCGGCGGTATCCAGGGAATCGGAACAAAGCCACGAGAGGATGACCGTAACTTTCTGTTCTGCTCCGGCAGGACCAGGCACTGTGATGTTTTGCGGCTGGTTCCACCGCTTGGCTAAAGGAATAGGGGGAGCGGCTTTTCCCGGCGGCAGTCCGGCTAAGATCCGCTCTTCCAGGAATGTAAGCTGTTTTTCCGTGGGAATATTCCCGGCCAAGAAAACCCGACAGTTCCCCGGAGCATACCGGGTTCGGTGAAATTCCCGTAGGCCTTCCCAGGTCAAGGAAGGGATCCAGTCCGGATCCCCGCCGGATTCAAACCGATAGGGTGTATCCGGCAGCACTGCCTTGGTGGACCATAGGTTTGCATACGCGTCCAGAGACGAATACGCCCCTTTCATCTCATTGTAGACCACCCCGGTGAGTGCAAGCTGGTCCGGCCCGGCCTGTCCTTCCCCCGGGGCGGTCAATTCAAAGCGGTGTCCCTCTTGCATAAAAGTCCATTCTGAGAGAAGGGGCCGGAACACCGCATCTCCATACACCGCCATGAGATTGAAGTAATCATGCTCATTAACCGAACTGGCAGGGTACACGGTCTTATCCGGGAACGTCCAGGCATTGAGATAGGTCTGGAGACTGCCTTGGGCTAATACCAGAAAGGCATCCTTGAGGGGATAGCGCTCCGAACCGCAGAGCACCGAATGTTCCAGGATATGGGCAACTCCGGTAGAATCTTCAGGGGTGGTGGCAAAGGCGAAGGCAAAGAGGTTCTCAGGATCATCATTGAGCAGATGGAACACTTCCAAGCCGCTTTGCCGGTGCCGCGCCCAGATGCCTTTTGCCTTGAGTTCCGCCAGTTCTACCACATCTACGAGGTCAAACCCGCTTTCCAAAGCCTGTCCTGGCTGTAAGTTGGTATTCATACGAGTATATCCTTATCGTCAATTAATAAAATACGGCCTGCTTCCCGGTTTTCCCTGAACCAGTCCAAGAATTCCCGAGCCGCCCTATCCACATCCCTCCGTCGTACAGGACCCAGAATTTCCGCTTCTTCCTGAATATGAACGCGGCGTTCTACGGACATATTGGCGAAGATCTTTTCGGTAAATGCCTCAGAACGGCCTTTGACGAGCAGGACGATGTCCAGATCGGACATGGAAAAGAGTTTATCCTCGATAGCCCTATCCTCAGCTTTGACTATATCATCCAGGGTATTGAGCCGGTCTTTCAAATCACGGCTTAGATAGGGATCGGTCTGGGTGAATTCCTGCATGATCCGCTCCCCCAAAGAAGGATCCGCGGCTTTCAGGATCGCGGTGAGGGCGTCCATACCGTCTAGGCTAGGGCTTTTGCTGCTATCCAGGCAACATATCCGTTCTTTTAAGGTGGCAGCAACCCGATCCACTACCTCTGGGGAGGTCTTATCCAAATGGGCGATTCGCCGGATGAGGGCGATTTTCCGTTCTCGCGGTGAATGGTCTAAGACGGCCGCAGCTAGCTGCGGAGAAACCCGGGAAAGCACCAAGGCCTCCACCGCAGGGGTTTCATCCTTAAAGAGATAGACCAGTTGTTCCCCGGAACAGTCTTCCAGAAACCCGAAGGGATTTTTCGCGGCTTCCGCATGGGTCCGTTTTAAGAAGACCTCTCCTTTTTCCGGTCCAAACGCGGTATACAGGATATCTCGGGCGGTTTCAAACCCTCCGGTAGCAGCTCCGGCATACCGGTAGGAAGCAGCCAGGAGCGAACGGAATTCCACCAGAATTGCCTCGGATTCCTCCGCGGTGATCCCCTGGATAGAGGCTATTTCCTGGCTAATGGCTTCCACTTGTTCTGAATTGAGGCGGGAGAGGATCTGAGCGGCCTCGTCTGCACCAATAAGGATGAGAAATTTCGCTACCCGCCGGTATTTTGACTCAGGCTCCGGTTCTGCAGATGGAGGGGTAGGCTCTGCGGTTTTCCTGAACTTGGTTTGGAACAAGGTCTTAGAGGGGGTATCGGTCTTGATAAATTCCTTCAATTCCTCAGCTTTTCTGGGTTGAACCTGCTCAGGGGTTTCTCGTGGGGACGCTCGCTTGGAGCCGGGGAGGAACCGTGGAGACTCTGGCTGTGTTACCGCCTGCTGGTAGGCGGCAAGTCCCCGGATCGACGATCCTGGGGATGTGGTTTCAGGCGGTTTAGGCTTAGTCATGGTCTTTATCATAGGCTATTCAGGAGTTTTATACAACCTTTTGAAGTAATCTACCAGGACAAACGGCACAAAGACCGTTGTTGTTGATTGAGGGAACGCAAAGATGATACCCCCGCTCATGGTAAAGGTTCCCGCGTTGAGAAACATCCCACCGCTATTGGCGGAGTTGGTATTCTCGGTAATGTAGGTACGGCGGGCCTTTCGCAAGACCTGTTGTTTCTCTAAGAAATGGTTCAATCACTGGAAAGCATTTGAA
>JAISBK010000189.1 GCA_031266255.1 Treponema sp. | reverse complement strand
GCCCGGTGTATCCGGCGCATTGCCCGGAATGTCCTTGAGCAGGAGTACGAGACTGATACCGCAAAGCCCATCAGCTCCTTTGAGCAGACCTTGGATCAGCATGAGGTGGAAAAATTACTGGGCCGGCGGAAGTACAAAAACGATCTGGTTTTCAAAGAGGCCAGGATCGGGGTGGTGTACGGTCTTGCCTGGACTGAAGCAGGGGGTACGGTGCTACCAGTTGAAACCAGTTCTTTTGAGGGAACCGGAGAACTGCTCATTACCGGAAACGTCGGAGAGGTGATGAAGGAAAGCGGTAGTATCGCCTTGTCATACCTCAGAAGCGTCCAAGACCAGTACCCTTTTATCGAGGAGCTGGGAAAGAGCAATTTCCACGTCCATGTCCCTGAAGGGGCCATCCCCAAGGACGGTCCTTCCGCAGGGGTTACCGTGGCCGCTTCCCTGTTCTCGACGCTCTGCCAACTCCCGCCTAAACCAGGGTTTGCCATGACCGGAGAACTTACCCTCACCGGCAGGGTGCTTCCCATCGGTGGGCTTAAGGAAAAAGTGCTGGCCGCCATTCGAAATGGTATGGAGCAGGTGCTTCTTCCCCAGGACAATCAGGATGATTGGGCTGAGTTGGATGAAGAAATCAAGGCCGCCCTGGGGGTACATTTTGTTGAAACCGTATTTGAACTGTTTACCCTGCTTTTTGATGTACCAAAACAGAAAAGCTCAGGGACTTTCCCCTTGCAGAACCTGTAGAATCCTCTGTTCCAATTCCCCCTGTGCCGCTGAAGCGTATCCCCGTTCTTCGGGGAGGAGGTTTATCGTTTCATCAAAGCGCACGCCTCGGGGAGCTTTCCCCAAGATGATGATCCGTTTGCCCAGGATCAGGGCCTCCCGGGGATCGTGGGTAACCGCAATACACAGTCGGGGTTCTACTTTGAGCAGTCCCAGGGTCATTTCCATAAGCTCTATCCGCAGGGGGATGTCCAGAGACTGGAACGGCTCATCCATAAACAGGATCTGAGCAGGATAGGCAAATGCTCTGGCTATAGAGACCCGCTGACGCTGCCCCCCGGACAGGGCTTCCGGGTATACTTGAGCCTTATCAGATAAGGAGACCAGTTCCAAGAAATGCCTTGCCCGGGCTTGTGCCGCTTCCCGGGGAAACCGGGTCTGTAAAGGGAGCATCACATTTTCCAGCACCCGCAACCAGGGAAGCAGTCGAGGTTCCTGAAACACAAAGGAACACCCCACCGGCACGTCCCCTGTTGTATAGGTTATCTCTCCGGACCAAGGACGCAAAAGACCCGCGCCCAAGCGCAGGAGAGTGGTTTTCCCACAGCCTGAAGGCCCCAGGATAACTACCGGATTTTCCGCGCCCAATTCTAGGGAAAACCGATCAAAGATCCGCGTTTCCCCAAACCCAAAGCTGAGTTGGTGAAAGCGTATGCTGATAGAAGCAGGGGCTAGGTTCATGAGCCTTTCTGGGGATATGCGGAAAAATACGGAACCCTGCGCAGGACCAGGTTGAAGAGCCCTTGAAACAAGGCAGCGGCAAGCACCGCTGCCAGGGTCCAGGCAAAAAGCTCCGCAGTTTCAAGCTGGGCCTTAGCTGTCTGCATACCAGTACCCAAAGCACGAAAGGGCTGAACCAGGACTTCCGCAGCCACTACCACCTTCCAACAGAGGGACAGGGAACTGCGCAGCCCTCCCAGGATGAAAGGTACAAGGGAGGGGATATACAGGTATCGGATTTCCGTGCTCAGAGATAGGGGGTATATGCGGAAAAGTTCCTTAAGCTGAGGATCCACCGACCGCAGCCCTTCAATCGTGGTCGAAGCCATTACGGGAAATACCATGAGAAAGGCGGTAAAAACCGGAGTCCGCTCTGCGCCTAAGATAAGAAAGACGATGAGGATCACCGACATAACCGGCGTGGCGGAAATTACCGAAAACAAGGGACGGAAAAAAGCCCGCGCCCGGGTATCCAGCCCCGCGGCAAGCCCTACCCCCACTCCTAAAGGCACGGAAATCCCTATCCCCAAAAACACCCGCACCACACTATGCACGAGGGCTTGGAGAAAACGCGTTTGGGGGAGCAGGAACATAAACCGTTTCAACACATGCAAGGGGCCGGGGAAGAGCAGATCGCTCCCGAAAATCCGGGAGCCCAGTTCCCAGAAAGCCAGGAACACTGCCATGCCTGCCCAGAACCAAAGCGTTTCTGAGGGTCGTCCTCTATTTACGGTTTTCATGCCCGGTCATTTAAGATAAAAGCCATCACCTGGAAGCGCACCGCCAATAGAAACCGGTGAAAATGCAAGAAAGGCCGTAAACAGGGATTCTAACGCAGGCCGGGCTTCCAGAGCCGGGATAAACACATAGTTGCTCTTGGGTATGGCGGCTTTTACTACCGAGGCGCGCAGGCCCAACTGGTGCTTTTCCACCAAGTCCCCGGCTTCTGCAGGGTGCGTCAGTACCCATGCGATGGATGTTTTAACTGCATCCAGGATGGCCTGGATGACCGCGGGTCTGGCAGCGGCGAAAGTTGCATCCACCACCAACACGGTCATGGGATAGTTCCCCGTACCCCCGGCATTGACCCATTCTGCCTGAATATCGCCGACGGTCCTAAGGCTTGCTTTACCGGATCGGGCCATGGTGGCGAAAGGCTCAGGCAGTAAAGCGGTAGAAATCCGGCCGGCGATGAGAGACTGGGCTATTTCAGGGTAGGCCAGAGCATAGCCCAAGGTAAGGTCCTTATCAGGATTCAGCCCTTTTGCGTGGAGGATCCGGCGGAACACATAATCCGGGGTGGCTCCTTGGCCGGCCACTTCCACGGACTTGCCTTTCAGGTCTTCTATGCGCTGTATTCCGGGGTCTGCGGTGAGGAGGCTCAACATACCGGTTCCCAGGACCGCTGCAACTTGCAGGGGCTTACCTGAAGCGGCAATCTTGGCCGCTACATTAGCGGGGAGGATGCCAACTTTGGCATCTCCGGCGATAAAGCGTGCGGCCATGAGGTCTGCCTGAGCCAAAGCTTCTACTTTCATGGTGATACCGGGGGATTGGGGAGGCTGCTCGAAAAGGCGGATCATACCTACACCTGAAGGGCCTTTGATGCTGTAGATGGTTACTGAGGACTGAGCCTGCAAGAAAGTGGTAGTCCACGCCGCTAGGATAATAAGGAAACTGAGATTTAAACAAGGCGTTTTCATACGGTTAATCATA
>JAISBK010000178.1 GCA_031266255.1 Treponema sp. | reverse complement strand
CGTTACCAAACTTTTTCTTTTTTGATATAACCGGGGATTTGTTATATATTCCAAAATTTGCTGAAGTTAAATATAACGATTCTTCAGCCAAGGCAGTTGTTCGACTGGCAGGTGCTGTCGGCGGAAAGATGGTAATCAATGACTATTTTACCGGAATGGCGGGCATTAGCTTTGTTATGGATAGTATATACATTGCCGACTCCTATAATTTATATGCGACGGCTGGGTTATTTGGTCATTATAATGTTTCTGGTTTTGATTTAGGAATCGGCTTTTTTGGCGGATATTATAGGAATGCTTTTCGGCAGCTGCCTGAAAAAGAAGATGAGCCTGGAATTTACGAGGGGATATTGGATGATCAGAGTCCCGTTACAACCAATGCCGTACGGTTTATATTTACCCCAAAAATAGGCATGTCAGACACTGATTTTTTTCTTGAATCATTAGGGGGAGCTGTTAATGTTACAGAAGATTTGAGTACAGGTAGTATTTTAGGAGATCTTGCGTTTAAAACAATACAGGCATGGCTTATCAAGCTTAATATAGATTTATACTATAAATCAAATTGGTACAACCTGTATATGAAGGACAGATTGTTTGGCGTATATTTTGCAACAAAATATTTATCTATAGACATAGGGTACAGATGGTTTGAACCTGTTTCAAGAATATCATTTCTTTCGAATTATCAGGATGGTTTGTATGGCAAGGCAATTGTAAAATTTCCGGCTATGGGAGTAAATATATTGTTATCATACAGTTTTGAAACTGCTTTTGAAACAATGCATTATATTGGTATAGGAGTTACTCTGCCTGTTAATAGTTGGAGAAATGATTATTTATATGAATTTGCTGGAAACTCTCTTCAAAACATGCAGTTTTCCGGATCAAATTTAACAGGATGGTAGGCAAAATAGCCGTTCGCTATCCTTGGCTCATCTATACCCAGCTTTTCAGGCGGGGAAAGCTCTACCGGGTGGTTTTACGGGTTCATATTGCATCTGGTTATCAATGACTGTGGGGAGATATGCTCCTTTTGCCTTACTTACTCTTGGCAATGTGAATGACCATCTTAGTCGGTTTTATCCTTTTGGCGTTATTATGGTAGACAGCGGCGGTTATACTTGAGAAACTTCAGGGAGACTTGGTAAGCCCTGGGATCGAAGCTGCGGTCAAGAGAAGGATGAGGCCTTGGGGCTTGGGTATATATACAGAAATCCTAATCTGGAATATACTATGGGTATGAAAAAACGTATATATGTCATTGGGCACCGGAATCCTGATACTGATTCGGTGGTTGCCGCAGCCGCGTATGCGGCATTAAAGCAGGCTCAGGGCTGGGATAACTGTTTTGCTGCCCGGGCGGGAAACTTAAATCCCCAGACTGAGTATGTGTTTGAGCGCTTCAAAGCTGAAGTGCCCCAGTATATTCCCGATTTGATTCCCAAGGCAGCCTATTATTTGCAGGAACACGGCAAGACCTTAAACGAAGATGTGCCCCTTTGGAACGCGTTGGAACTCATGCGTGAGGAAAACTTGCGGGTGCTTCCGGTGGTGAATCCCCTGGGGGTGTACAAAGGCATGTTGTATTACCGGGGCTTTGCCCAGTATGTGATAACCCATATCAACCCTCATAAGAAGTCCGCGTTTCCCGTGTCCATCGATAACCTTATCGAAACCTTGCGTGCCCAGCCCCTCATGCTTTTTAACAACCGCGTGGTGCAGCAGTCCTCCATTGTGATTGCTGCGGCATATAACCGGTATTTTTGTGAGCATTTGAGCAATATGGACCCGAAACAGTCCCTGGTTATTATGGGCGACCGCTGGGATTTACAGCGGTATTGCATAGAGCAGCATGTGCGGGCGCTGATTCTCTCCAATAACCATACCCTGGATCCGGGGTTGATGGCTTTAGCCAAACAAAACCAGGTTTCGGTGATGAGTACCCCCTACGATACCTCTTCTTCGGCCATGCTGGTGATGTACTCCTCCCCCGTAGGAACGATATGCGATGAATCGGTCCCCCTTATGCGCCTTACGGATCCCCTGCGTAAACTCAAAGAACCGCTTTCTCGGGCGCCCTCCCGCTGTCTCCCCATTGGGGATGAGGAAGATAGGGTGGTCGGCCTTATCTTTGAAGGAGACCTCATCAGAGAGCCGAATATTGAACTCATCATGGTGGATCATAATGAACCAAGTCAGGCGGTAGAAGGCATTGAAAATTACCGGATCCTGGAAGTCATAGACCATCACCGGCTGGGCAATCTGTCCACCCGATACCCTATCACCTTCATCAACAAACCGGTAGGGGCGACTTGTACGATTGTTACCGACTTGTACCGTGGACAGCATGTTCCTATGAGAAAAGAAATCGCTTCAATCCTCCTATGCGGCATTCTTGCGGATACCCTATGCCTGAAATCCGCCACCACTACCGATACCGACCGGGACGCGGTGTCCTATCTTGCCGTGGTAACCGGCCTTGATATCCAGCACTTGGGACAGGATATGCTTGCTACTGCAAGCCGAGTCAATGCCCGTCCTGCCGAAGAGCTTATCCTTATGGACTTGAAGGAGTATGGTCAGGGCCCGTTCTCCTTTACGGTAAGCCAGATCGAAACAGACAGCCCCGACGCCCTGGTCCTGCGGCAGGAGGAGATTTTCGCGGTCCTTGAAAAGTACCGAACCGACAAAGATCTCCTTTTTGCAAGCCTCTTGGTTACCGATGTTACCCTGATGGACTCCCTGTTCTTTGTAGCCGGTAAGCGATTTACCAGCGTCCTAACCTTTCCCCAGCTTGAGGATAGCATATACCTACTCAAAGGCGTGGTTTCCCGAAAGAAACAACTCATTCCGCTGCTTTCCGAATTAATTGATACGTTGGAGGGGTGAGACTTGACTATGCTTATAACTGGATTTATGCTCAGTACGTGGAGGATACCATAACCATTGTGCTGGATAACCGGGATATGTTATCAGGCGTATGTGGAGCGAATGATGAAAATCTCAGGCTTATCGAGGGTTTTTTAGGGGGGCGTATCATAGCCCGGGGAAATGAAATCCGTTTAGAAGGGGTAGACCAAAACGGTCTTCAGCGTTTCAAGCCAATCATGGATAATCTTATCGGGGTGGTCAAGGCCGGAGAAATTCCTTCGGCTGGGTATATCCGGGCTTTGGTAGGGGAGGAACAGCTCCTTACCCCAGAAGAGATGATTCATATTCCCCAGGGTCTACGCAGGGTTTATCCTCGCACTAGAAATCAAGGTTTGTATATTCAAGGGATGCGTTCCCATGAGATCAGTTTTTGCATAGGCCCCGCCGGAACCGGTAAAACCTATCTTGCCATTGCCGAGGCCTTACGGCTGGTTTTATCAAAAAAGATGCGGAAATTGGTGTTGACTCGGCCGGTTGTCGAGGCTGGGGAGAATCTGGGATTTTTGCCCGGAGATCTGGCCCAGAAGATAAGTCCCTACTTGCGTCCCTTCTATGATGCTATGGAATCCCTTGCCCCCTATGAAGTGATTCGCCATCTGGAAGAAAACCGGGTCATAGAAATTGCCCCTCTGGCCTATATGCGGGGAAGGAGCCTTAATGAAGCGGTGATCATCCTCGATGAAGCCCAAAATACCACCAAAGAACAGATGAAGATGTTTCTTACCAGGCTAGGAACCGGAGCTAGGGCGGTCATTACCGGGGATATTACCCAGATTGACCTGCCAAGGCGCGTTGATTCCGGGCTTGTACATGCCGTTTCCGTACTTTCCGGGGTGGAAGGGATCTATTTTATCTATCTCCATACCGGCGATGTGGTACGGAATCCCCTGATCAAAAAAATAATAGAAGCCTATGAGCATGAAAAAAAAACCTGATCTTTCCTTGCCGTTTAGTCTTAGAGGAATCAAAATGCTGGGTACCAAGCTACAAGGTATCCGTACCTTCGTTACCACCCGCCGAGGCCCTGCCATCGCTACCCTTATAGCCTTGCTGGCCTCTATGGTGGCGGTTCTCCAGTATCAAGGAGGTCACCGCGGTGCGGTTGGAGATATCCAGGAATTCGAGGTCGGCAAGGTAGCGGAACGGGATGTCCTGGCGGAACAGCCGGTATCTTATGTGGACGAAATCGCTACCCTGCTGAAGCTGGATGCCCAGCAGCATCTGGTCCCCCCGGTCTTCAAGTACGTCTCGGAGTTGAGCGAGGAAGCCCGGAGGGAGTATACCCGGTTTGTATCCCTTTCCCGGCAGTACTTTGCCCAAGCAAGCGCGGAACCGGAAGCCTATACCCAGGAGATTAACCAGGAGTTTCCCGGTACTTTTTTTAAAGAAACCCTGGATATGCTCTTCCATGAACCTGAACGGGAAAGGATGCTGGAAACCAGCACTGCCGCATTGGATCATTTCATGGAAGACGGGATTTTTGCCCTGCCTGAAACCGGTTTGGAGAACTACAATCACCAGGTTGTGGAGTTACTCCGCAGTTCTGAATCCCGGACGGGACGGGAACGGATAGATTTCAAGCATATTATTACCTTGGATACCTTCCAAGATGCGCTAAACCGCTGGTATAGGGTGGATGGAGTTCTCCCCTCCTCTGGGGCGCTTGCCTTTGCGCTACTTAAACCCTTTATCAAAGAAAATGTATTTTTTTCTGCCCTTGATACGGAACAGCGTGTGGCTGAGACCAAGGCCCAAATTGATGCGGTGGTTAAACACATAGAACCAGGAACCCGGATTATCAGAAAGGGATTTATCATAACCGATGAAGATATGACCAAACTGCGGGCCTTGAATATCGCGGTTTCCAAACGGGATCCCCGGCATATAATAGGTCAGATTCTGTTGCTTTTGCTCTTGTATAGTCTTTTTATCTTTCTTGGATGGGTACAAAGCGTTGACCGGGGGGGGCTTACTGATTCGGAAATCTATGTGTTATCTGGTTTGACCGCGATCTATATAATCAGTGCGGCATTGGTCACGAACCTGTCTTTTAATACGGAATTTTTCCCGGTTTCCATTGTGCTTCCCACTGCCTTGGTGATCATGCTGCCTGCCATCTTGATAAGCCCTAATCTGGCTCTGGCTTGGGCGCTGGTGTTGCCCATAAGCGCCTTTTTATCTGGTTTCTTTGATGAAGCTGCTTTTATCCTGGCCATGATATCCGGAGTGGTCGCGTCCTATACCCTGAAAAGCGCTGAAAAACGGATGGATCTGGTCAAGGCCGGCTTGATCATCGCAGGAGCGAACGGAATTGCCCTCCTCGCCATTCTCTTCCTCAAGGGTGCTACCTGGGAAGTTTATCCTCCGGTACTCATCTGGGGTGCCTGTAACGGCCTTGCTTCAGGGATGTTGGTCTTAGGGTTCTTGCCTCCCTTGGAACATGCCCTTAACGCGGCCACTACCTTTAGGCTCATCGAATTATCAGACCTCAATGCCCCCTTGATCAGGCGGCTTTTTACCGTGGCTCCCGGAACTTACAGTCATGCGATCATGGTGGCTAATCTGGCGGAAGCGGCTTGTCAGGAAATCGGCGCTAATCCCCTGTTGGCACGGGTAGGGGCCTATTACCACGATATAGGCAAAATGGATCAGCCCGATTATTTTGTAGAGAATCAAACCACCTATAATAAACACCGAGATATCCCCCCCCGGCTGTCTGCTACGATTATCCGTAGCCATGTGAAACTGGGGGTTGAAAAAGCGAGAAATATGGGGCTTCCCCGGGAAGTCATAAACATCATTGCAGAACACCATGGAAATTCGGTGATTACCTGGTTTTATAACGAAGCGCTGAAACAGGATCCCCAGGCAAGCAAAGAAGATTTTTCCTATCCGGGAAATCCACCTCGGTCCCGGGAGTCTGCGGTGGTGATGCTCGCTGATGTATCTGAAGCCGCGGTACGAACCCTTGAGAAGCCCACCGCATCTAAGATTGAGAAATTTATTCAGGAACTCATCACTGCCAAGGTGGAACATGGACAACTGGCCGAGTCAGAACTGACCTTCCGAGACCTGGAGACCATCAAACATGCCTTTGTCCGGGTTCTTGCAGGGTATTACCATTCCCGGATCGAATATCCCAAATTACCTGCCAAAGAACCGACTAAAGAAGGTGCCCATGAATCGGGTTGAGGTACAAGCAGCAGAAGATCCTCTCCCTCCGTGGACGGATGCGGCAAAGCGGTTTATGCTTAACGTATTGGAGTGCCTTCATCGGGATACCTGGGATCTGTCGGTACTGTTCTGCGGAGATGCCTATATCCGCAGCCTCAATGCTCAGTTCCGGCAACAGGATGAGCCTACGGATGTCTTATCCTTTACCCTAGGGGAGACCATAATAGAAGCTGGGGAGCGCCGGTATTTACCCGGAGATATCATCGTATCCCTGGAAACCCTGGCAGCAAACGCCCGCTCTTTTCAGGTTTCCGAAGATGAGGAGTTACGCCGGCTGCTCATCCATGGGATCCTCCATTTAGATGGCTGGGATCATGGAACGAACGAAGCCCATGAACCTATGCTGCAATTGCAGGAACGTTTGGTGGCAGACTTAGCGGGGGAACGGATTCTACCATGAAGGAGGGATCGTTTATACAAGCCCTTATCCAAAGATTAGCGTCCCTTTCACAAAAAATGAAAAAAGAAAGAAGAAAAGGGAAAGGAGCGCTAGACCGGAAGATCTATCGTTCCCTGGAAACGGATCAACGGGAGATGATCCGGGGGGTGGTAGCGTTTTCAGGAACCACGGTCAAGGAGGTCATGGTTCCCCGGATCGATACGGTTTTCCTGCAGGCTGATGCAGGAAAGGACGAACTATTGACCTGTATTGCCCAAAGCAGTCATTCCCGGTTTCCGGTATACCAAGAAACCATGGATAATGTTATTGGGATCCTCTATCTAAAGGATGTGTTAGCCTGTCTGGTCAAGAATGAGGTATTTGACATCAAGCGGCTCCTCAGGAAGCCCTTTTTTGTTCCTGAATCAAAGCATATTGATGTCCTGTTACGGGAGTTGCGCCACAGGCGAGTCCATATCGCGGTAGTGGTGGATGAATATGGTGGAGTTTCCGGTATAGTTTGTATGGAAAACATTATCGAAGAAATCATTGGGGATATTCAGGATGAATTCGACAATGAAACTGAAGATGTTCTATCCCTGGGAAATGGGACCTACCTATGCGATGCCAGGGTAAATCTGGAAGATCTCAGCGAGCAGATCGGGTTTGGGTTTCCTGTCGAGGATTTTGATACACTGGGAGGCTTTGTTTTTAACCTTTTTGGCAAGATCCCGGTACGGTATGAAAAAATCGTGTATCACGGCCATGATTTTATCATCCAGGATATGGAAGGTCATAAAATCAAAACCGTAAAGATACGGCTTAATCCGGATTTTTCTAAAGAGGTTTCTAAAGAAGCTGTTTCTAAACGGGAGAATGTCTTATGAAGCGTATGCCTATGCTGGTTGTGTTCGTTTTTCTTGCGGAGCTGCCCTTGCTCTTTGCTCAAACTGGTTCTCAAATGCCTGGGGCAGCGGTGCATTATGAAACAGGGCGCCGGTCTATGATCCAAGAAGACTGGTACGCGGCGACCGAATCCCTGCTGGAATGTCTGCGGCTTAACCCTGCCCATGCAGAAGGATCCGCTGCCCTGGCAGAGTGTTACTATGAGCTGGGTGAATTTGATCAGGCCCTGATCTGGGTACGTAAGGCCCGTTCCCTGTCCCGGGGAAACCTCAATTTGGCTAACTTGGAGGCCTTTATCTTCATTGCCTTGGGCAGGTTAGGGGAAGCCTCCACGGTCATCACCGAGGTTTTAGCCAAAGAGCCTTACAATAAAGAAGCCCTCTTTGCCGCATCAGAGATGGACATAGCCCAGGGCCATCCGGGAGATGCGGTTACCCGGTACCGGGAAGCGGTACGCCGTTACCCGGACGACCGGAGATTGCTGATTTCCCTGGCCTTGGTGTTGGGGTCTTTGGGGGAAACCGAAACTGCCCGGACCTATATTGATCGTGCGTTGATCCAGCATCCTGAAGATTACCGGGTTTATTATTATGCCGCGTATCTGGATGCCAAAGCAGGCCGTCTTGAGTCGGCGATTCAGTATGCCCAGAGTGCTTTGGTTTATAGACCGGGGTATGGGCCGGCCTTTTCCCTGCTGGCGAGTCTTCAGTACCGCTCAGGTCAATACGAAGAAGCGAGTCGCATGGCGGACGAGGCCATTAGCCTTAACCGGAACGATATAAGCGCGTGGTATCTCAAGGGAATGTCTTACATTAGGATGGGGCGGAATACCGAGGCCATCATGATTCTCTCCATGGCATCCACCCTTGATCCCACCGATGAATTTGTCCGGGCAGCGCTGGAGGAACGCATCATCTCAGAAACCCCGTTGGAAGATTCCCGCCGTTCCTCCTGGGCGCTCTGGCATTTTAACCGGGGCCGGGATTTCCGTTCCCGTAACCTGATTGACCAGGCTATCTTTGAATACCGCCGGGGACTCAGGCTCAATCCCTATGCGCTTGAGCGAAAGGAGTATGCGGATCTGCTGCGGGTGCAGGGGTATCCTGCCCGTTATTTGGAAGAACTGCGGTTTATGCAAAACCTGGGGCTTGGGGATCGTACCTTGAACGATGCGGTAGAAGCCTACGACGCGCTGCTTGATGAAGCCATCTACCGGCGCTGGTCGGTGAATCCGGTGGATGTTGCCAAAGAACATTGGAAGGTGGCGGTATTTTCCCTGGCATCTCAAGCCAGTTCGTATCATGTTGATGCAGGAGCTACTGCCGCATCCTATATCAAGGACCTGCTGACCCATGAGCGGAACATCGAGCCTATGGGCCTTGACTTGCCCCAGCCTTCATTTTCTCAGAGTTTCCGGTTAGCCCGAGAAAACCAAGCGGATTATTTTCTGATTATTTCGGTTACTGAAAACGAACGAGATATGGCAATCAAGGGGGAACTCTTTGTTGGCCGAACCGGTTCTCCTGCGGGGGAGTTCTACGCCTATCGTACCGGGGCGGATCGGCTGCGGAACGCTTCTCGGGGTATTGTTGACCAGTTCGTGGCCCAGCTTCCCTTCCAGGGTGAACTGCTCGTGTATAAACAAGCCCAGGGGCTTATTGACAAGGGCAGGGCTGACGGGGTGAAAGCGGGGACGGTTTATGAAGTGGTTAAGAAAGGGCAGCTGCTTATCCGCAGTGAAGGCATCGGTCTTAGTTATTCCGCAGAAGATGTGGTGGGAACCTTGCTTATCGAAACCGCGGACGAAGAAGTTGCTTCCGGTTCTTTGACTCGTAATGGTTTTTTTGACCGCATTGCCCCGGGAGACGCGATTATTTTACAAGCCCCCAGCCAGGAGAATACCAAACCAGTAGAACCTCCCTTGGCGGATCCGGAACTCCGGGCATTACTCTGGACACTCCGTTGAGATGCTCCGTGAAAAGGCGCCACCAGAACCGCGTAGTAAGAAATAGAGGATATACTGTTTCAAAACTGAAGTTTTGAAACAGCCTCTATCTTTTCCTTATAAAATAAGCATTTTTTACAATCGTCTTCTATCGTATGGATGATGCAGTCCTTAATTAACGTGAGTTCGACGGAATATGAGGGATCCGCGAATTACTCGGATACATTCGCGTAATTCGCGGATTTTTTTCTTCTTGTCGAACTCACGTTAATTAG
>JAISBK010000008.1 GCA_031266255.1 Treponema sp. | reverse complement strand
CGCAATGATACCCCGGGAAACCGCCATAGCTGTGCCGTTGAGCATGTGGACAAACCGGTTCTTTCCGGCTTCGTCTTTGTACCGGATGTTAAGCCTCCGGGCCTGATAATCGGTACAGTTGGAGGTGGAGGTTACCTCTCCCCATTCTCCACCGCCGGGGGAGGGAGGGTTGGCCCGTCCCGGCATCCAGGCTTCCAAATCCCATTTCCGGTATGCCGGGGCTCCCAGGTCTCCGGTACAGGTATCCACCACCCGGAAGGGAATCTCTAAACCCGCAAAGATTTCTTCTTCCACGGAGCGGAGTTCCTGGTGCATACGCTCGGATTCTTCCGGTAGGCAATAGACAAACATCTCTACTTTGGTAAACTGATGGACCCGGTATAAGCCCTTGGAAAATTGTCCTGCAGCCCCTGCTTCCCGGCGGAAACAGTGGGAAAGCCCGGCCATCCGCAGGGGCAGTTGGTTCTTGGGCAGGATCATGTTGGCATAGTAGCCTCCCAGGGTAATCTCCGCCGTCCCTACCAAGCAGGTTCCTTCATCTTCCAGGGTATACACATTGGACTCAGCCCCCCGGGGGTTAAAACCAATACCCTTAAGGATATCCTCTTTGGCAATATCCGGGGTGATATAGGGGGTGAACCCCTTGCGTTGGAGTATATCCAGGGCATACCGGATAAGCCCCAGTTCGAGAAATACCCCTTGGTTTTTAAGGTAGTAGAACTTGGTTCCCGCAACCTTGGTTCCCGCGTCAAAGTCGATAATATCCAGGTCTTGCCCCAGTTTCACATGGTCTACCGGTTCAAAATCAAAGGTTCTGGGGGTTCCAACCCGTTTTACTTCCAGGTTATCCTTATCTTCTTTACCCACCGGAGCTTCAGGATGGGCCATGTTCGGGATACGCCTGCCCTCAGTATCCAGGTCAGCCTCTACTTTAGCAAGGGTTCCTTCAGCTGCAGCAATACCGTCCTTGAGCTTTTTTCCTTCCTCAATAAGCCTAGTCCGTTCCTCAGCATCCCGGGTACCTTTCATGGCGGTAGCATTGGCGTTTCGCTGCTGTTGCAGGGATTGCAGGGTCCTGGTCAGCTCGGTCCTCTGGTTAAAAAGAGCGGCCACCTTATCCGCGTCAGCCTGCATATACCGGTTGGCGATATTCTGCTTTACTTCGGAAAGATGCTCCAGGATGAAACGATAGTCTAACATAATACGTTTATCGTACTGTTTCCAGGCTTCCGTATACAAGGGCTGAAAAGTTGCTTTCCCAAAACTTCACGTTTCGGGAAAGCATGGATTTACGACCCAATAGCCCTACTCAGCCTTTTTCTATATCGTCATTTATGGCCACGCTCAGATTTACGGTATTCAGTAACCGCGGCTATTATTGCTGCAGTAATCTCCTGAGACACCGGCTCCTGCTTGGGTGGCTGTACATCCTTGTCCCAACCCAGGTAATGAACCAGCCGGCCTACCAGATTGATACAAACAAGCATAATCCACAAAAACACAAAGACAACGGTCATCCCAAGTACGGTTAGAATTGCACTTTGCTGCAACATTTCTGAAATAGACATGTCGGCCTCCTTACCCTACCCGGCATAACATATCGTAGGCTTGCTGGGGTGTTCCGGCGTCTCTGATATACGACAAAGCGCCAAATTTTACAAAAGTCAAAATCTGGTTCAAAACATGGAGGTGTTCTTTCCGCTCTCCTTCACCAAGCAAAAGCATAAATACCAGATGAACCGGCTTGTGATCAGGGGCACTATATTCAATGCCTTTGAGAGAAAAGCCGACCGCGCCGATTATGCGGTTTAAACCGGGAAAATAGCCATGAGGCACCGCAACTCCAGGCGCGACCGAAGTATTCATTTTCCCTTCCCGGTCGTGTAGGATCGCAAGCATCGTTCCCTGGTTTAATTCTGGCTTGACCGCCGCTATTGTCCTGGATAGTTCCTCAAATACCGCGGCTTTATCCGTACTTTCCAGGTTGAGCTTTATCAGCCTTGTATCGAAAATATCAGCCAATCCCATGATTACCTCTAGAAACAAGGAACCTGTCTATAACATACAGTTCTATAGGCACGATTATCATGGCAATGACACCGCATACTCCCATAGCAACGGCAATAATTTTCTGCACGATACTATAGGTAATATCCCCGGAATGTCCCACAATGCCCAAAATAATACTGACGGCGAATGATATACCTAAAGCAACTCCAAAGAGTTTCCAAAACAAAGACCAAAATTTGTCCATACACTACTCCTCTAACTCTGCAACTGTGCGATTTTTTATCCTGAGATAGAATAAAAACCACCTAAGCTTCATCCTGAGTTTTTCCACAAGGTACCAAAAACAAGAAAGAGAACCATAAGAAATTTGGAAAATCAGAAAGAGAGGAGTATCAAATGCGGAGTTTCAAGAGAATGGAATTTTTTATGTCGATAGGATTTGTTTGTATTTTTTCAATGAAGGGTGATTTAGAAAAAGCGGTTATGCTATACATTCCAAGGGGGATGAGAATCCGTAAAGAACCAAGCCGGAAGGCCCATCTATTTTCAAGGGTGTTTCGACCAATGTTAGGGATCACGGCCACACAGTCGATGACGGTAACTTGAGAAGTATAACCAGTACCTGAAATCGGACCTAGCATCTCAGTTTCATAGGAACGGACCGGCTCCACAGCCACAAACAGAAATGTAGCTGAAACAGCTATAATAAGATATACCGCTCCTATGGACTGTGGTCTTGTCCGCATAAACTCAAGCATACGTCATTATGGTCTAACTATCATTTTTGTGCAATAGGCTTTTCCTATTAATAGCCAGGCGTTCCTTATGGCAAGGATTCATAGAAACCATTTTCATCCCAAAGTCCTTCCCGGATCTCTCCCCGGATACTGGGAATATCCAGGATTATTTCAGGAAGCACTAAATTAGGATTATCTAAATCCGGCAATTTCGACCGGTTCGCCTCATAAAGTCGTCTCCATTGGAAAGGATCGTTATATACCCAGGGGTATCCGGCTATATTCCAAAGACAATCCCGCTCAGTCAACCAGGTACGTACTCGATATTGAGCCGGCAAGGGCAAGATTTCATGCACCGGTGCCAGGGAATCCAGCACTCGGTTTGCGGCGGCCAGGGTCTTTTCCCAATCTTGTACGCTTCGGGCCTGTACTGCCTCGGCATAGGCAGTATTAGCCGTCCCATAAGCATCAGGGAAGTTGGTTTCCGCATTGATTGATGCTGCCCAGTCGAGCCGTTCTTTAGCCGCAGCTAGGGCTCCATTAGCTTCCTCGCGTTTCCAGAGTTCAATTCGGTTAATTGCCCTCCTTGCCTGTTCTGCCGCAGCTAGAGCGCCGTCTAAATCATCGGTTTGGCGTTTGTTCAGAGCCTGATTGTAGGCATCCTCTGCCTCTATAAAAGTATCCCGGAATTGGGTATCCGCTCCAATTGATGCTGCCCAGTCCAGCCGTTCTTTAGCCGCAGCAATACTTCGAGCTGTTTCCTGAGCTTTACGCATTTGAGCAGCCTGATTAAGGGCATCAATTTCCGCCACTGCAACAAGGACTTTGTTTATCCCCAAAAGCACCCCATCCCAGTTTTTAGCGGCCTTGGCTTTCACCGCATCATTGTACGCAGTACTTGCCCTGGTATAAGGTTCTGGGAACTGGGTCTTGGCCCCAACCGAGGTCGCCCAATCCAGCCGTTCTTTAGCCTTGGCCAGGGCTACATCCGCCTCCTGTGCATTTTGGGCTTCATAAAGCTTTTCAATCTCCGCCACTGCTGCGAGGACTTTATCTACGGCTGCATCTGCTTCGGGCCAGTTCTTCCCATTCTTGGCTTTCACCGCGTCATTGTACGCAGTACTTGCCCTGGTATAAGGCTCTGGGAACTGAGTCTTAGCTCCAACCGAAGTCGCCCAGTCCAGCCGTTCTTTAGCTTTGGCCAGGGATATATCCGCGTCTTTGGCTTGTTGAGCCTCAAGCAATTTTTCAATCTCTGCTACTGCAGCCAGGACTTTATCTACGGCTGCGTCTGCTTCGGGCCAGTTCTTCCCGTTCTTGGCTTTTACCGCATCATTGTACGCAGTAGTTGCCCCCGTATAAGGTTCCGGAAACTGGGTCTTAGCGCCAACCGAGGTTGCCCAATCAAGCCGTTTCTTGGCCTCTGCCAGAGATACCTCCGTATCCTTGGCTTTCTGGGCATCCATAAGTTTTTCAATTTCCGCGACTGTGGCTATGGTTTTGTTGGCTCCGGTAATCGTATCGGTCCAGTTTTTTGCCTTCTGAGCCTTCACGCCGTCATTGTACGCAGTATCTGCCCTCGTATAGGGTTCTGGGAACTGGGTCTTTGCCTCAACCGAGGTGGCCCAGTCGAGCCGTTCTTTGGCCTTGGCCAGGGATACATCCGCGTCTTTGGCTTTCTGGGCTTCATAGAGCTTTTCAATCTCCGCTACCGCGGCTACGGTTTTGTTGGCCTCGGCAATCGCATCATTCCAATTTTTTCCTGTCTTGGCCTTCACCCCGTCATTGTACGCAGTGTTCCCTTGGGTAT
>JAISBK010000170.1 GCA_031266255.1 Treponema sp. | reverse complement strand
ATCTTTCCACCGCCCAGGAAGTGGAAAACTATCTGAAGGCAAATCTCAAGATATAGCACAGATGTTTAATAAGGGGTATAAAGTATGTATACAAAAACTACAACGGTTATCAATAAAACAGGGTTGCACGCCCGCCCGGGATCGGACTTTGTAAACGCGGCGAAAAAATTCGCTTCCAAGATCACCATCCGCCGCCTGGATGAAGATGATGATCCGGTGAACGCCAAATCCATCGCCTTTGTGCTCAGCCTTGGCATCGGCAAGGGTATAGGGGTGGAGCTTGCCGCCAGCGGCAAAGACGAACAGATTGCGGTGGATACCCTGGTTGCTATGATCAACGGCGGGTTTGGGGATCTGTAAGCGCTTACGGACTTAGGTCCGCGCGCAACGCAAGGAGCATTTTCATGTTGGAAGCACTAAAAAAGATCGTGTGTAGTGCCAATAAGGCGCTGCAACAGCATCATCTTATCACGTTCACCTGGGGAAACGTGAGCGCCATTGACCGGGCATCCAATTACCTGGTTATCAAACCCAGCGGCGTGGAATATGACCATTTGAAACCGGAAGATATGGTAGTGGTTGATTTGGAGGGGCGCAAAATCGAAGGGGCGCTTAACCCGTCTTCAGATACGCCGACCCATATAACGCTGTACCGGGAATGTCCAACCATAGGCGGCATTGTGCACACCCATTCAACCTTTGCGACGATATATGCCCAGGCAAACCGGGATATTCCGGCGCTGGGGACAACCCACGCGGATTACCTGTACGGGCAGGTACCCTGCACCCGCCGCATGACCGATCAGGAAATACAGGGTGAATACGAGCAGGAAACCGGTAATGTAATCATCGAGACGTTTGCAAAACGGAACCTGGATATGATGAAAATCCCTGCGGTTGTCGTTGCCAATCACGGGCCGTTTACCTGGGGAAAAGACGCCATGGAAGCGGTGCATAACGCGGTGGTTTTGGAAGAAGTGGCAAAGATGGGGCTTTTTTCCACCCTGCTTAACCCCGGTCTTTCGCCCATATCCCCGGCATTGCTGGACAAACACTATTTGCGAAAACACGGTGCTAACGCCTATTACGGCCAGGGGAATTAAAGAAGCCCTATGAAAGAGTACCTCATCGGACTGTACGAAAAGGCAATGCCCAATACCCTTTCATGGAAAGAGAAACTGGAAACCGCAAAATCCACGGGGTACGATTTTGTTGAAATGAGCGTTGATGAAACCGATGAAAAGCTGGCCCGGCTTACCATGTCCGGGGCCGAGCGGTTTACGCTGGTCAAAGAAATGTACGATGCAAAGATGCCTATTATGACGATGTGCCTGAGCGGGCACCGGAAATACCCCTTGGGCAGTGAGGACCCGGCGATTCGGTCCCGGAGTCTTAAAATCATGGAAGACGCGATAGGACTTGCTGGTGATTTGGGAATCCGCATCATACAGCTTGCCGGTTACGATGTGTATTACGAAGAATCTAACGACAAGACCCGCCGGCTTTTCTTCGAAGGGCTGGAAGCCGCGGTGAAGATGGCGGCGGCAAAGGCGGTTTTGCTGGCCTTTGAAACTATGGAAACAGAACTGCTTAATACGGTGCATAAAGCCATGGGTTTTGTGCGGAAGATTAATTCTCCCTATCTCAAGGTGTATCCTGATTGCGGCAACATAACCAATGCCGCGAAGCGGTATGGCGGTGATGAGCTGGCGGATTTGCGTTCCGGTGAAGGTTCTCTCGTCGCCCTGCATCTCAAGGAAACGCTGCCGGGTACATTCCGGGAAATACCCTACGGAACCGGGCATGTTAATTTTGAAGGGATCATAGCAACGGCCCTGAGCATGCAGGTCCGTATGTTTGTTACCGAATTTTGGTATACCGGCGAAGCCGATTACCATGCAACCATACGGGCATCCAAGGATTTTATCGACAAGAAATTTGGGAGGTGATCCACAAAGTATGATGGGCCTTAAACGAACCTGTAATTGATGTAAAAAAACGCCATTTCAAATGCTTTTAAGTAATTCAATACCTTCTTCAATATGTCTCATGTGCCTTTTTGTTTGATAAAGGCATTGTGCAACTTTGACAAAAGGATACAGGCAGAGACTACTCCTTTACTAAACTGAGGGACCCTTGGGACACCTGATACACCAAGGCCCCGGATTTACGGTACCGTTGATAGGGTTCATCAGGAAGAAAAGTAAAAAAGGCTTGTTCATATTCTGGAAGTACTCCCAGGAATTTTCGCCGTTTTTCATGATCCAACTCTAAAAGTACGTCGTCCAAAAGCAGCACCGGGTACTTCCCGGTTATCGTCGAAAACCGCCGGGCCTGAGCAACCCGCAAGAGCAGGGCAAGGAGCCGCCGTTGGCCTGTGGAAGCTTTCCCGGCAAATTCAAGGGGTCCTCGGGTAAAAAGGTAGCGATCACGATGGGGGCCTGAAAGGGTAATGCCTGCGCTTCTATCCCTTTCCCGGTACTCCTCCAAAAAACGGCTGATCCCCTCAAGGCTCATAGCCTTCCAGGAAGGGATATACCGAAGCCCAAGCTGGTCAAGACCGGTAACCTGTCCATAGAGGGTACCAAAGAGTACGGAAAAACCTGCTGCAGCCTCTTCTCGCTTTTCCATGAGTTTAAGCCCATAGAAGGCAAGCTGCGGGTCAAGGGCATCCAGCATGGAGAAGATACCCTCGTCCCCTGTTTTGAGCAGGGTATTTCTGGTTTTAAGAACCCGGCGGTATTTTCGGAGGTCCTCAAGATAACCCACATCAGAAAGCCCTAGGGTCTGATCAAAGAACCAGCGTCGCCGTTCCGGGCTTCCCGTAACGAATTCCATATCTTCATGGCAGAACACAATGCTCGGGATTACTCCCAGTAGGTCGCGCCGATCCTCAATGGGTTTTCCGTCCAGATATACGGTTTTTTTGTGCTGTTCATAGGTAACCAACACCTGGTCATAAAGCTGCGGATCAGAACCAGGACTATCAACAGAACCGGCAAAATGGGCAGCTACAGCCCCCTGTTGCTCCCCATCCCGCACTACCTCCTTATCCAGTACTCCCCTAAAGGATGAAGCATAAGAACAAATATAGACTGCCTCAAGGAAATTGGTCTTGCCCTGTCCGTTTTCACCGACCAGAAAGATATCTTTTCCCTGGGTATTAACCTCTGCATCTGCAAGATTCCGAAACCCAAGGATACGCAGCGTTCTAAATATCACAGTTGCATAGGCATGACAATGTGGAAGAAGTCTTGAGGAGGATCCGGCATAATGGTTATGGCCCGGGTCGCCTCGGTAAACTGAATAGTGATATCCTGGTTATCCATCACCTTAAAGGGTTCTTCAAGGTACCGGTAATTGAGGGCAATAGACAGTTCGTCCCCTTGGTATTTACAAGGAATCTCCTCTTTTGCCGTTCCTATATCGCTTTCTTCAGAATACACCGCTATGGTCTCGGAACTGAGCCCCAGATACACCCTATGGGACTTTTGTTCGACCAAGAGGGAGACTCGCTTGAGGGCATCAAGCATTTCCAGGCGGTTCACGGAGAACGAATAGCTTTGACTTTCAGGAATAACCCGATGGTAATTGGGAAATTGCCCTTCAATTAACACGGAAGATAAATTATAGGATCCAAACCGGATAAAGATGATCTTATCGGTTACGGAAATCAATACCAATCCTTCATCTCCTGCCCGTTTCATGATGATGTTCAGTATCTTGGGCGGGATGATGATACCGGAAAACTCCGTGATCCCTTCATCAAGGGCTTTACCGATGTAGGCCAAGCGCCTGCCGTCAGTGGCAACCATGACGATCTTATCTTCGGTCTTTTCCAAGTATACCCCGTTCATGAAATACCTGGTTTCATCATCGGAGACCGCAAAAATAGTCTGAAGGATCATCTCTTTGAAATCCTTAACCGGTATTTCAAACGCATCATCCGTATTAGGCGCGGGAAATTCGGGAAATTTCTCAGAGGCAATGCTCTTCAACTGAAACCTAATCTTCTTGGAGGTAGGTTTAATCGTTATTTTCGTCTCAATGTGCTCAAACTCAAGCTCCCCCTCAGGAATCGCATTGAGGATCCCTAAGAATTTATCCCCAAACACCGTGGTTGATCCCGGTTCTATAACGAGCACCGGAACCTTGGTTTCAAAGTTGACCTTTAAATCCGTAGCTTTGACCGAAAGCGTATCATGTTCAGCTTCAAGATAGATATTAGACAGTATGGAAATGGCATTTTTTGAAGAAATGATTTCCTGAGCTATGGCGATTTCTTTAAGCAGCACGCTCCGTTCACAGGTGAATTTCATATAGGCTGATCTCCCTTTTTCTTTATATTACCTGATGCGGTTTCAAAACTGAAGCCTTGAAACCGCATCACCTTATCGTACGTAAACAGCTCCATCATACCGCAGGCAACAAGCCCTATTCCCCGCCTTTGAGTTTTGCCTCAAAGCGCGCTAAGTCTTTCCCCTGCAGGTTTGCACCTGAGGCAGTTCCCGGAGCCTCCCCCAGACGCCGCCTGATTTCCCTGAACTCTTCCCGGGAAAAAGAGATCCCTTCCAGTATATGCCCTTCAAAGGATGCACAGGATCGGGGAGCCACTTTTTTCGCGATGATCAACAGGACCGCGGCATAGCACCGGATTTCTTTTTGAGCATGGGCACTCAGGCGGAGCTCCAAAAAATGAAACAGGTTATGCAGATCAATCTGCCAGTACAACTCAGTATACAGGGAAAGGGGTAGATTTATCCGGGCCAATTCCCGGGCAATCCCCTGCTCAATAAGCTCCGTATAATCGGTATACGCTTGTTTTTGAGCGGTTGCCATATCCGCCCCGATCTTTTCGGCAATCCCTGGATCCAGAGCCGCGGCACGGCCTTGTTTATGGTCAGCATTTTGGAACGCTACATCACCGGGAACCGGCACGTAAAACTCCTCCTGCATCACCGAATACCGGCCTGATATCTCATTAAGCCGGGCAGTCCGGTGCCGTATCCATTGGCGAGCCACAAAGATCGGCAGTTTTACATGAAAGGTTAATACTACCTGTTCAAAGGGCGAGGTATGATGGTTCCGTATGAGGTAATCAATGAGCCCCCCATCTTCCCGGTATCCCTTGGTTCCTGATCCGTAGGATACTCGAGCGGATTGCACTACCCGCTCATCTCCTCCTAAATAATCTACCAGCCTGATGAAACCTTTATCCAAGACCGGAAATTCCTGGTCTAGTATGGCTTCAGCTTCAGGCACCACACAATGAGCCATCTCATCCCTCCATGTTGAGTATAGCATATTTCAGAATTCACGAAAAGCGGTTGATCCTGAGCCATTGTCCGTACGGATCCGCTAGGATATCGAAAAGGAAACAATTAAAAGTAACCGTATCGTAACCGATAATAGGGGTATGCGGAAAAATCATGCTCATGCGGTTAATGTACCCAAGCCTAAATCCGTGGTTAAAACAATTATAAATCCCTCTATCGTTGCGTGGTTATGCATAGGTATCTATACGGCAGCGATTGGATTTTCGGGATTCCGCCTCTATAGCGATATTATGAAACGGCGGGATGTAGCGGAACAAGAATTTTTCAATCTTGTGGATATCTCCACAGCTGAAGGCGCTCAAGGGTTTATGACCGAACTATTTAAGGAGAAGATACTGGATGCTGTGGGAACATCAAAAACCCTACAAGGGGCGATTCTCTCCGCAGGTTCCGCCGGGTACTACACCTTCGAACGTTTTAAGGGCGAGACGGTGAACTGGAGCGGTGATGTGCCCCAGTTCAAACCCCAATTCGGCATCTCGAAAAAGCCTTTTAATGAACGGGTGCAGATTGCCAATATGCGGAATGTAGATATCAGTGCGGTCTACAACACGATTGATTATAGCCGAATCCTTACGATTTTAAAATATACCCTTTTGGTGATTGCCGCTACCTTTGGCATAGCCTGTCTGACGTTGGTACTGCAATTCTTCCCTGCCCATGCTTCCTACCCTCCGATGGTGAAATCTTCCTCCAAGAGTAAGCCCAGCGCCCCGTATGTACCCCAAGCGTCTGGAGAATCCCCGATAAAGGATAAACCTATCGATCTGCAAGACCCCTTCCTCGGCCCAGGGCCTACCGGTGCTCCCCCCCCCTCGGCAGAGGAAGTCCAAGGCCTTTTGGGTAAACACCTGGGTGAAGAATCCGCTACCCGGGATAGGCTTGCCTCAGAGTTGCATCGCTGCGCTTTTTTTGAACAGGATATGGTATTCATGATCATGACCTTGGAGGCGGCACATCCTGATACCTTATATCCTTTGATTACCGATGAGGCGGTACGGTTTTTCATCCTCCCGGACCTCATTTTTGAGAAAACCCCCTGGGGCGTTGCCCTAATCCTGCCGGATGTTAATCTGGATCAGGGACTTGCCAAATCAGGGGAATTCCACCAGCAGGTTTTAGACAAATACCCAGAATGTACCCAGGCTCACGCGAGCCTGTATATCGGTATGACTTCCCGGGCTGGAAGATTCATCACTGCAGAACGACTCATGCTTGAAGCAAACCAAGCCCTGGAAAAAGCCCGGGAAGACGCTTCTGCTCCTATTGTCGCCTTTAAAAGCGATCCTGAGAAATACCGGGCTTTTATGGCTTCTCAAAATACGAAGCAGCCCTGAATATCCGGTTTACCGTCCATTCCGCCAAGGCATATACCCAAGGAGTATCAGAAACCACCGCACTCCGCTGGTTTGCTTCTAAGCCCGGGCCTATCCTGATGCTACGGCTCAGACCGTTTCCCCAATCCAGGACGATACTGCCTTGGGTAAACCCATCATTGGTACTTGCTTCAGAAGCGGGGATAAAATCTTCCCCTTCCGCTTCCAAGATCGACCGTATATACGATTCTACCCGCTGATTGTCCAGTTCGTTCACCGTGGCGCCCTCGATAATCCACCCTCCCCCAGATCTGCTTAGGCTAAAGGACGGTTCCGGCATACTCGGTCCCTCTTGCTCCTCCCCAGTTGCCTCAAGGGTAAGGGGATCCACGGTAATGCGCTGAACCGATTCGACCGCATTTTCTGTGTCTGGGAAAAGGCGAAGATTGTACCAGGATGTCCGAGAACCGGAGATGTACCCGGAAAAGGTATCATTCCCGGAACGAACCTCCGGACGATCCTGGATTCTGAGGTATACCTCACGCCCGGTAGGATCCCGATGGCCTACCAAGAGATCAAGTAAGGGATACCCGGTAGTCCCTCCCTGGATCAGGATCCGAGATGCAGTGTCTTCGGTAAGCCCCAGCCGTTCATGGGAAGCAGTTTCGGTTCCCCGAACCGGGTAACTTCCCTTGGTGGAAAGGAGCCGCAAGAAATCATCAATCCGCTCAGGTTTTGCCGGATAATCCCCCTCATCCCGGGAAACAAACCAACCCGTATCTTTCCGTACCAGACTAAGAGCATCTCCTGAACCGGATAGTTCTATTCGCGCAACTTCGTCCAGCATCTTAGGATCAAGCCATTGAAACGCGGCATTCCGGGAATTCACCCGTTCAGGCTCAAAAATCAAGGTCCCTCCATAGAGGAGTGCCAAGACCCCTACAAGACATGACAGGAAAAGCACTTTCTTTTTATACACCATTATGTAAGCTCCTTATTCGGGAACGCCGTCTCCAGGCAAAGCAGACTCCCACCACAATAACCCCCAAGGGGATGAATACCACATTGATAATCCGGGCAAACACCATAGCCATGACCCGTTTTTCTTCATTAAGGATCTTATCCAGGCGCCCTCCCTGGTTCTCTCGGTTCCGAATACCGATGATATCATCATCATTACCCAGCCAGGATGCAGCTTGGACAAGAAAATCAAAATTCCGCGGCTCCCCTCGGGTAAAGTTCGAGGCTATATCCGTATCGCCAATAACGATGATCCGGGATTCCTGGGATGCTGCAGGCATATCCGGTAATTCCTCAGCCCCCTCCCTAACCGGTTTGGGCAGATTGGCAAAATAGCTGGGAAACCTGCCGTAAAGCGCAGCGCCCAATAGCTTTACCCCCTTGGTATCCAGGGCTTCTCGTTCAAAAAGCGCAGCCCCCATAACCGGATCCACCGTAAAATCCTTGGTCTGTAACCACGCTTCCGGTGAACTGGTAAAGAGCGGCTCGCCGCTCACCTGGTCCGGGGGATTCAGTTCAAGGGGACTAGACCAGAATAGATCTACCCCGCTGAATTGCGCGGTGAGCGGATGCTGTTTATTACCATTTTCTTCCAGTATCCCTATCCAATGGGGATACCGAACCAGGTGTATTTGGATGGCGCCGCTCGGGTTCTGAGTCTGATATTGCAGGGGCAACGCGGAACGATCCAAGACCAGTTCTGGTTTTACCGTGGCACCGTACCATGAAACCATGGCCAGCAAGCCCTTATCCATCAGCAACCGGGCATTGAGGTTACCCTGCGTATCGATAAACACGCTTTCCAGGGCAAACAGCACTTTGCCTCCTCCTTGAATATACCGGTCTATACGGTAAAGCGCCCATTCATCCAAATCCTCGGTTCCCCCAAGGACAAACAGCACCGGCAAGGCATCGGGGATTTCATCCCCTCCATTGATGAGCCGTACCCTGAACCCTGATTGGGCCAGGCTTTGATTGAGGTATTGATAATCACTCGTCCACTGCCGGTACGCATCCGCCACGATAACCCCCATCTCCCGATCGAGGCCCCGTACCAGAGACCGAATCCGGGAAGTCAAATCGTATTCCAAGGTTTCTAGGGAAAACACCACGGGTAATACCTCAACCTGGTCCAGGTACTCAATGGCGATACCGGTATAGACCGTGGCAACACTAGCCTGGTCTCGCTCCACGGTCTGAATCTGCTGGGCTTGGATACCGAGCCGCTCCACCGCCTGATCCAGCCCGGCCTTGGCAGGATCCCGCCGGGTGAACCGGATCTTCCCCCGGGAATAGGTCGCGTATTCCCGTAACAGGTCTTCAATCTCCCCAGGTACAGGATGCATGGCTGCCAGTTTATCCGAAAGATAATAGGTGATTCGTACCTGGTCAGGGATTTCCGTATACAGTTTCCGGGAAACCTCAGAAATGGTATAGGCGTGATTCTTCGTCAAGTCGATCCTGAACCACAGGCGGCGACTTACTAAAAGCCCTAAAATCAGGGCAAGAACACTTAAGCCGGTGATGATCCGTACTTCTTGTTGCGTCATCCCTTACCTCCATTTCCTGAATATGAGGACCCGGGTGTTCAAAAACAAGAACAACACCGTAGTCAATACGAAGAACGCTACATCCCGGGTATCAATGATGCCCTTGGAAAAGGTTTCAAAATGAAAGGACAGAGAAAAGAAGTTTATCCCTTCGCTTACCAGGGGCGGGAGGTTCAGGGTCAGGGTAGTCTGATTGATAAACATCATAATCAGGAGTACCACTGCGCTCCCCAAAAAGGCCCCAGCCTGGTTTCTAAATAAGCACGAGAGCAACAGCCCAAGACTCGTGGCACTCGCCCCCAAAAGGAGCGCCCCGGCATATTCACCCAGAATCACCCCGCCGTCAAAATCACCGAGAGAGAGGAGGCTCAAGGGTACGGGAATGGTCAAGGCGATGATAAGCCCCAGCACGGTGAAGGAAGCAATGAACTTTCCCAGTACGAGATCCCATTCAGAGAAGGGCATGGTGAGCAACAGTTCAATGCTTCCGAGTTTTCGTTCTTCTGCCCAGCCTTTCATGGTAATCGCCGGGATCACCAGGACAAACCCTAAGGGAAAGGCCGCAAAAAAAGGCCGCAAGGTCGCGGTATTTAAGGTAAAGAAGCGCTGCACGTAAAAGAGCCATATCGAAACAAACAGGAGAAAAAACACGGTGATGCCATAAAAGAAGGGGGCAATACTATACGAATAGAGTTCCTTCCGTACTAAGGCCAAGGCTTTTCCTGGGGTTTTGTATGCTACATCATGGTTTATCATGCAGCTCCCTCCTCACCGGTGAGTTTTACGAAGATGTCTTCTAGGCTGAGTTTCTTTTGGTTCATCTGTAAGATTTTAAGACCCTCGGCCACAGCCCAGTCAAAAATCCGCTCCCCGTCTATACTTCCGGTACCATCCCTTCCCAGGGTAAACCGCAGATGGACCGTACCAGGGGCTTCCCCTTCCTGGACGCTCACTGCGGCGCCGGTACCGGTGAGTTGCCGGGCTTTTTCGGTGATTCCCGGTAGATCCGCGCCTTTGAGGGTCAATTCCCAGGTATCGGTTCCCTTTAGGGTCCCGGCGATTTCCTCTGGCCTGCCCTGCGCGGCAATACGGCCTTCGTTGAGGATGAGCACCTGAGAACAAACCGCCTCAACCTCCTGCAGTATATGGGTGGAAAGGATCACGGTCTTTCGTTTTCCCAGTTCTTTGATGAGATTCCGGATTTCGATGATCTGATTCGGGTCTAATCCTGAAGTGGGTTCGTCCAGGATAAGGATGGGAGGATCATGGATGATGGCCTGGGCCAGGCCCACCCGTTGTTTATACCCTTTGGACAGGGTTTCGATGGGTTTTCCTGCTACCTGCTCCAAGCCACAAGCCGCAAGGCTGCTCTGTATGGCTTCTTTCCGGGCATCTGGTCGAACCATCCGGGCATCAGCTATAAAAGAAAGGTATTCATCTACCGTGAGATCCCCGTAGAGGGGAACGCTTTCAGGTAGGTAGCCAATACGCTTTTTCACTTCCACCGGATCCTCCTGAACAGAAATGCCGGCTACTAAAGCGGTTCCTGCAGAAGGGAAATGGTATCCCGTAAGGATCTTCATGATGGTGGTCTTCCCGGCTCCGTTAGGGCCCAGGAAGCCGAGGACTTGCTCGGTACCTACAGTAAAAGATACACCCCGTACTGCCTCAACCGGGCCGTACCGTTTGGTGAGTCCCTGAACTTCTATCATGGGGCATTTACTCCTTAAAAAGGCATAATAACCCAAGGCTAGGTTATATTTCAAGCAGCAGAAAATACGACTACGTCCTGAAATGAGCTGAACAATCATTTCCCGGCGGGAGATGTCTGTCGGTTTTCTAAGGTCCTTCAGGGTGGAGTCTGCTGGTTTTTCGAGTCCTGCGGCGGTTTTGCCTATTCTCCAAGAAATCAGGGAGCCACATACAGAGAAAAAGCCCTGCTCCAATAGAAAATGCGACGATCTTGATCGTGATGTCGGAAATATACTGGGGTTTAACTGCGGTGAGTATTTGGCCTGCTTCACCCTGGGGTTTCCTGATTCCCTCAAGCCCCACAATCCGGATGAACCGCTCGTTGCTCCTGCTATACCCCAGATCCCGGGCATACATAGCAATGGTTTCTTTATCATACATGAGGGCATCTTTGGTAATTTCTAATTCTTTATTAATACGTTTTAAAGATTCCATGTTTTCCGAGAGTTTATCATGTTCCCGGTTGAGTTGATTATAAGCAGATAAGCCTACAGGTCCCCGTATTATTGAGAATAACGTATAAACAAGAATCCCAACCCAGATGGGAATGAGATATTTTACGGACCCCATTATCTATAATTACGGATTTTCTCTCGGTATTCTTTAGGAATCTCCCCAGGCCCCCCGTACCGGTGTCTCAAGAATCCGTTGCGGTGGCCGATAATAAAAGTTAATAGGATAACTAACGAGCTAATCCTGCAGGAGCGGTGATGACAGGTGAAAAGTCCACGGTAGGCTATAACGGTGACCTTTCGGAAAAGGGTAGATCCTCTCAAGAACTTGATGTCTATGGTGTATGGGTAAAAAGTGAGCCTCAAACCATTTCAGATGGAATATCGGATATTTCCGATATGTTCAATTTTCAAGATGAAGCACGGACTGAAGAACTCCTTGAACCAGATCCTTCCGCCAAACAGCAGGATTTTATCTATCATATAGAAAAAAAAGAAAAAAGCGAAAAGACAGATGAGCGTTCGATTACCAAGAGCTTAGATGATGATCCTCGTAATAGTGAAGATTTTCTTGATACCTCACGTCCTGTGCTTGATTCAGAATCCCCTCATGATTCAGATGCAATGTTTTCGCAAGAGGAAGCACTGGAGCACGTCCCAGTAGTTCAGCAAACCATCCCCAGCCTAGACACCGAGGCAGGGCAATTGTTAAGAAATATTTTGGAAGAATTAAGGTTGATACGACATGAAGTATCCACGCTTAAAGAGCTCGTAACCCGGCGGGAAACATCCCCAGAAGTTTTTACGCCCAAGACCGCAGATCCTTGTGAAACAGAGGATGAAAAGGTTACCATCACCGGGGATGAACTGACCAATATCTTCAAGGGCCCTAGTATCACTAAAGATTTGATGCCTGCATATACCGATACCGCGGCTTTTGTCCGAGGAATCGAACTGACCGATGAAGTCCCTGATCCTTCCTCCCCGAAAGATACGTTTGAAATAGCTTTGATAGATGATCCTATCCTCTTGAAGAAAGAGACCGGGAATGAAGAGAAACCAGGGGTATTACCTGAGGAGGAGAGCGCGGATCTTGTTACCGAAAAACAGGTAAAAGCTGCGCCAGATGAGCTCGTCAATAAGCATTCGGTTAACCAAACCGGTAATTTCTTGATTGATGATCTCTTGATTGAAAACGGGTCGATTAAGGATATACCCATTGAATTGAGTCCTGAGGATGAAGAAGAAATAGATCTTGCCTTCAATGCGCTTGAAGCGCTTATTGGCCCTGAAGATGAAATCGACGACGAAACCAAGAGCGATGACGAGCCTCCAAATGACACCTCTGGAGGGATTGGCCGGGGAAGCGGTACCTCAGCCGCCGGTTCCCCAGGCGAAGCGGATCCGCCGCATCACGAAGAGCAGAACGAGCCGCCGGCTGTAACCAGGACTGCGGACCATAAGCTCTTCAATTTGAAACAGGAAATAAAAAACGTTCTTTTGTTTATGGATCAGCTCTTAGAATCCTTGCCGGAGGATAAAGTCGGAGAATTTGCTGAATCCGACTATTTTGATACCTACAAAAAACTTTTTAATGAATTAGGGATCGCATAATATGGGGCTTTTATATAAAGCCGTTTCTCAAAATGCCATCAAACTAGATGATAAAGGGAAGATGTTGCGGGATCGCATCTTGAGAATCGCCCAAAAAGGCGCCTCTCCCTATACGGTCTTGAGTCTGCTTAAAACCTATGGTTCGTTTCATTGCGGTATTTGCCTTCGTTTGATTGATGGGATGTATACTGGTTACGCTTCAGTCGGCATGGGGATAGAAAAGACCGTTATACCTCCAGAACGGTTTCCCCCTGGTTTAAACGGGTCGGGGTCTCAAGAGAGTCCGGTTCAGCGTATGCTCTACTATAACATCGGCTCTCCGGCCATGCTTTCCATTAGTTCTATGGATCCTCAGACTAGTATATGGGCCTTTCCGTTAGACGATAAGCAGCCCTGTTTGTCTATGCTGCTCTTAGCCGAGGAAGCCTCTCCCCACTCATCAGCAGTACAGTCCGGGGATTCTCCGTTTAACCCTCGTCTCATGGCCCGGATTCTTATGGATATTAGCGTGGTGTTGCGTGCTCCTGAAAAAGAGAGCTGCCCTGAAAGCACAAGCCCGGATAAAGTCCTTGAGCCTCACGTCCTCAAGCATCAAACACAGGCTCTGAACCCCCCAGAAGCCCGTGGCATTGACCCTCTGGACCTTCACCAGGAGATCTGCCGATACTATGCCAGTACGCAGTCTCTGGTTCAGGGTATCCTGTTTGCCTTTTCAGGGGATAAGGCCCAAATTCTCCCGATGGTAGCCCCGTGGGCTTCCCTTATCCGTGTATCTGCCACGTATCTTCTTGCGCTGTTTCAAAAGCCCTTGGACCGGGAATTACTTGCCCACCGGCTTTCAAACGGTTTGGGCCTCAGCACGGTACTAACCTTTGAGGCGGATACCCCTGATGCGCTGTTGAGTTTGATAGGGCCATACCGCTAATATGTCCCCCGGCCTGCACCATACCCTCCATTCCCGGTATAATCCTCAAAAGGAGGCGGAAAAATAC